>NZ_LMVE01000096.1:0-9526 GCF_001432185.1 Cylindrospermopsis sp. CR12
CCTTATTATAGCTTATCTTTTTTTAGAGGTTAAATAAATGAAAATTGCTGTAATGTCACCCTACTTGTCTGCTTGATTATTATCCCTTATTTTCCAACAACTCTAATATTCCAGTAAAACTCATTTTGTGGAAATGTGGGTGAAAGCAGAAGATTTAATTCGACCATGTATTGATCAGGAAATTAACGATACCAGTTGTCATCTTTTACCCCTACCAGTACCTGATAATAGTCCTGTAATCAAGGCAATCTATACCAATTCCTACACCAATGCTAAAAAGGAATATTATCCTTGGTCGGGTCTAGGTTATACATACGATTGGGGTAATCCTCAAAAACCACATGTGGGTCCTAGCGAGTTTATTATTAACCCAACAGCGGAAAAACCCGTCGAAGTGGAAGTGGTTTCCGTTACTCCTACTCAGGAATACTGCCATATTAAATAATCCAACAACCCCCGATTTATCGGGGGACTTGTGGTCACCCCACTTTTACTCATCAACCCTGTCTATAGCGTTCTGGCTAAAGCTATAATATTAAGAATAATTTACATTTCTTAACTGTTGGGAATATGGCGCGAGATTTACGGGGATTTATAAAAATTCTGGAAGAAAGAGGACAATTACAGCGGATTTCCGCATTGGTTAACCCAGATATGGAGATCGCAGAAATTGCTAACCGCATGCTGCAAAAAGGAGGACCAGGTCTATTATTTGAAAATGTCAAGGGTGCTTCTTTCCCCGTAGCAGTAAATTTGATGGGCACTGTGGAGCGAATTTGCTGGGCTATGAATATGCAACACCCAGAGGAATTGGAAACTTTGGGGAAAAAGTTAAGCATGCTTCAACAACCTAAACCTCCTAAAAATCTTTCCCAAGCTATAGATTTTGGTAAGGTGCTGTTTGATGTTCTTAAGGCCAAACCAGGAAGGGATTTTTTCCCCCCTTGTCAACAGGTGGTTGTGGAAGGTGAAGATTTAAATTTAAATAAGTTACCTTTGATACGTCCTTATCCCGGAGATGCCGGTAAGATTATTACTTTGGGATTGGTAATTACTAAGGATTGTGTCACCGGTACTCCTAATGTAGGTGTGTATCGTTTACAACTACAGTCCGCCCAGACCATGACCGTACACTGGTTATCAGTTCGGGGTGGAGCTAGACACTTACGTAAAGCTGCTGAACGAGGCAAAAAGTTGGAAGTAGCTATTGCCCTAGGTGTGGATCCCCTAATAATTATGGCAGCAGCTACTCCTATTCCTGTGGATTTATCGGAGTGGTTGTTTGCAGGGTTATACGGTGGTTCTGGAGTGCCATTAGCCAAGTGTAAGACAGTGGATCTGGAAGTACCTGCGGATTCTGAATTTGTGTTAGAGGGTACTATCACTCCTGGGGAGGTGTTACCTGATGGACCCTTTGGTGATCACATGGGGTATTATGGTGGTGTGGAGGATTCCCCCTTAATTAGGTTTGGGTGCATGACGCACCGTCGGGAACCGATTTATTTGACCACTTTTAGCGGTCGTCCGCCCAAAGAGGAGGCCATGATGGCCATCGCCCTGAATCGCATTTACACGCCCATTTTAAGGCAACAGGTGTCGGAAATAGTTGATTTCTTCCTCCCTATGGAGGCCTTGAGTTATAAGGCGGCGATTATTTCCATAGACAAGGCCTACCCAGGACAAGCGAGAAGAGCAGCTTTAGCATTTTGGAGTGCCTTACCCCAATTCACATACACGAAGTTTGTGATTGTTGTAGATAAGAATATCAATATTCGGGATCCACGTCAAGTGGTTTGGGCAATTAGTTCTAAAGTTGATCCATCTAGGGACGTATTTATATTGCCCAATACACCCTTTGATACTCTGGACTTTGCCAGTGAGAAACTAGGACTAGGTGGTAGAATGGGGATAGACGCGACTACCAAAATTCCTCCAGAAACTGAACACGAATGGGGAGAAGCTTTAGAATCTGATCCTAACATTGCTGCTTTAGTAGATAGACGCTGGGCAGAATACGGGTTAGCTAACTTAAATTTAGGAGAAGTCAACCCCAATCTGTTTGGGTATGACATCTCTAAATAGGAGTTGGATCAGGAGGTGTCTTGTTACAGCAAGCTCTAAATATCCCTAGGAAGTAGGTTGGCATTCCAGGTGTAAAAACCAACTTGATTGGGAACCCTAGAAAATCTACCCGTGCGATGACCTCTAGATAATTCGTTGAGGGTCTTATTTTTGATCCGGGCAATTTGCTGATCGTCAAGGTTACCATAAATTCCCTGGATCACTTCATTTACAGTAAAGATCTGACCTCTATGTTGTTCTAAGAACAAACTGATAGCATCAATGAGAAACTGACCTTCAAACTGTTCCAGCACCGGTATGATAGTGCTGGGTGATGCGCTTGCGGTAACAGACTTTTTCTTTTTGGTATGACTTGCTGAAGATGAACTACGACGGCTATAGTCCAATAGATTTAGTGCCAAAGTGTAACAACCAGGTTCATTAGGAACCGCATACCAATCACCCTTTTCCCTACCCTGGGTTAAAGAAGATTGGAGTCTACCCTTAACAATTCTCAAAACTGCAGGTTCCAAATTGCCATAGAGCGATCGCAAAATGAAATCTATATGACAAGCAGTTCCAGCGTGCTCATCGAAAAAAAGTCTTAAAGCTTCCATTCTATTTAGAGATTTGTACTGAGCGATCATAGGAACTTCCTCCCCTTTCCCAAAGGACTTATGGGTTTCCTCTGAAGGGGGGAGAACCGTTGCGTCTATTGCATCTGTAATTGGCTCAGGGGTTTCCGGACATACTTCCTTTTGGTTCTTATGTTCCAGACACTCAGATGCGAAAGACTCTAAAGTGGATTGGTGATTCGATGCTAAAAATAGCTGGGAACTCACTTGGTCTTCTTCTAACTCTGAAATAGGTTCATGATCGTCAGAATAGGACCATGAAGATAATAAAGCTTCCACATGATCCAGTTGCGATCGCGCTTCAATAAATAATTTCTGGTACTTCTGTACCAAACTGGCATAGTAGTTTCGTAATTCTAGCAATGGATTAATAAATGCTTCTGAGGGAGGTTTTAATTGTTCTGGAGAGGTCATATTACTGCAATCATTCTAGGGTGACATCGCTTTCATAATTCATAACACGGGGTTTTGCTTTTTTGGAATTACCAAGGGATTTTTTTGGTGGTTGTGGAGGGCGACAAGTTTCACAGTAGAGAGGTCTTGGTCCAAAAGTTTCCCGTTTTGTTGTTTGATTACACTCCTTACAGACAAAGTTAAAAATTCGGGTATGAATCTGTCTTTGATGGGCTCTGACAGTATATTCTCTCACTTGGATAATTTTGGTAGCCATAAATAAGAAACGTTGAATTGTTCAGTACTCTTAATATAGCTATTCAAGCAAACAAAGTTATTTCAGTGTTTGTTTTTCCACAAGTTTTTTTGAAATCCTTAAAATATAGCTTTATCCAGGGGGGATTAGGACAGGGTTTATGGTTGCTGGGTAAGGGTTCTGGCTCGCCTCCCCCCCCTTACAAGTGGCTAGGGCTATAAAATTGATTAGACTGTATAAATAAGCTCTCTAAAATATCCAATATTTAACTAATGTCAATACACCCTATTTTGATATTGCTCTTTTAATATTAAGCTACTTGAGCAAAAACAGTGAATCTTTGTCAATCTCGAACTTCAGGTTTTTCACTTATCATTCTATGTAATCTGATTACCTGTATTACAAGTACAAAACTTTGCACAAAGTTAATAGTTCTTAGGTTATTAACTGGACTCATCAATATCTATCGTATCTCCGCTGCGATCGCCATTATCAGATCCCATGTCCAAGTTTTTAAAAACCATTGGGCCACTGGAATATCAGAAGTCAGACAGTGATTAACTACTGACTTCTGATAGTTAATTGTTCAAGAACTAACCAAGATTAACCTTGACAGCTCTTTGTTTTTCCGCTTCTGTTTTAGGCAAGTTCAACCGGAGAATACCATCCTTATATTCAGCCTTAACTTCCTGATTTTTCACTGTTGAAGGCAATGGAATCACTCGCTGAAACTTACCGTAGCGAAACTCAGAACGAGTATAACCCTCCCTTTCAGTAGTAGTTTCTGATTTTCTTTCTCCAGTAATAGAAACCGCCTCGGGTGTTACTTCCACAGTTACGTCCTTAGCTGTCAATCCGGGTAATTCCACTTTTAGTTTAAAAGCATCCTCCGTTTCTTCCAGTTCAGCTGCGGGGATAAAATTTAACCCAGCTCTTTCACCTCCATCAGTGGGTAACATTCTTTCAAATAAACGACCCATTCGTCGTTGTAGGGTCTCAATTTCCCGGAAGGGATCCCAGCGTTCCAGATCACGGAAGGGTTCTAAACGTTCAATATCACGGATGGGATCCCAACGAACTAATGCCATAACCATCTCCTATACAATGTCGATTTGGATTGTGGATGCTGAAACTCAAGCTTCACATTCAACAATTAACAAATGGCAAAACCGGCATATTTCTGGATATTCTTGGTATCTCTAACTTTGTGAAACACGGTCTTTTTGCTTCCTGCTCTAACAGTAACACAAAATAATAAATTAGAGACGTTCGGTTTTATAGCTATCTAGTCGAAATAGCCGTACCTGATTGATGATTCTTCCATGATAACCGATTGCTTATTTTATCACCAATTTAATGACCAAAATCTATCCTATGTCAGTTGTTGGATAACTTTTGAGATATATATTGTAGAAGCAGCTCTTGATGGGAGCGAATAAAAAAGTGATTACCTGGCAAGGTATAGCAAGAAAACTCCCTATTAGTATGTTCCTTCCAACCGACTAAATCATCATGATTTACCATGGGATCCTCCGAACCACCAAATACAGTAATAGGAAAATCAAAAGGTGGTTCAACTTTATAGATATAAGTGTCTAAAACCTCAAAATCAGCCCGGAGAATAGGCAAAAATAATTCCCTCATTTCTGGGTTCTTGAGTATTTCGTCAGGGGTGCCATTATACTTAGCAATTTTCTCCAAAAACTCCCCATCAGGTAGATGATAAATCCCCTCGTCCCTACTGTGATTTTGGGGTGCATTACGAGCTGATATAAATAGATGTAATAGGGTTTTATATTCCAGAGCATATTCTGAGCGCAATAACCGAGCCAATTCAAAACCAACTAATCCTCCCATGCTATGACCAAAAATAGCAAAAGGCCTATCCAACAATGGCAAAATATGCTCAGCTATTGCTCGGACCAAAAGTTCCATTTTTCTGTAGGGAGGATATTTTACTCTCCCTCTTCCAGGTAATTCTACACCACGTACTTCCACAGTAGAAGGTAAATTTTTAGACCATTGATAAAATACGCTCGCACGGGCACCAGCATAGGGCAAACAAAATAAACGTAACTTTGGCTCTGAATGGGGCTGAGAGCTATCCGTTTTAGAATTAAACTTGATTAAATAAACCATAACGTAAAATAGTCACAGAGGTTAAGCGAGAAACTGGGTGAAATTTCAAGATTTGTTGCAACTCTTAATGTTTGTTTGCCCTTTTTGGGACTAGATTTTGATAGAGTAGATGTTATACAAATGTCATTATTATCCTTAATTGAAAATTAAGATGGTAAATTCCCTAAAAAAACCAACCTTTGAAGAAATACGTCCCGGGGTGAAAGTTCCTGCGAAAGAAACCCTATTAACACCCCGATTCTATACAACCGATTTTGACGAAATGGCGCGGATGGATATCTCCGTCAATGAGGACGAGCTGCGAGCCATCTTAGAAGAGTTTCGCGTTGACTATAACCGTCATCACTTTGTTCGAGATGCTGAATTTGAACAGTCCTGGGACCACATTGACGGACAAACCCGCCAATTGTTCATTGAATTTCTAGAACGCTCCTGCACAGCAGAGTTTTCTGGGTTCCTCCTCTACAAAGAACTAGGTCGCCGCTTAAAAGATAAAAGCCCTCTTCTAGCAGAGTGCTTTAATCTCATGTCACGGGATGAAGCTCGTCACGCCGGGTTTCTGAATAAGGCTATGTCGGACTTTAATCTATCCCTAGATCTAGGATTTTTGACCAAGAGTCGCAGTTATACCTTCTTCAAACCCAAATTTATCTTTTATGCCACCTATCTCTCTGAAAAGATTGGTTACTGGCGGTATATCACCATTTATCGTCATTTAGAAAAACATCCTGAAGATAGAATTTATCCAATTTTCCGTTTCTTTGAGAACTGGTGTCAGGATGAAAACCGTCATGGTGATTTCTTTGATGCTATCATGAAGGCCCAACCACAAATGTTGCGGGGGTGGCAAGGTAAACTTTGGAGTCGTTTCTTTTTGTTGTCTGTATTTGCCACCATGTATCTCAATGATATTCAGCGTAAAGACTTTTATGCTGCCATTGGTTTAGATGCTAGAGAGTACGACATTCATGTCATCAAGAAGACTAACGAAACCGCTGGTCGCGTGTTTCCCATAATTTTAGATGTGGAAAGTCCAGAGTTTTATCAGCGTTTGGATATTTGCATTAAGAATAACGAAAGGTTAACAGCTATTTCCAATGGCAATAGTCCCAAATTCCTACAATTTTTGCAGAAGATACCCATTTACATTTCCCATGGATGGCAGTTCCTCAAACTGTACTTGATGAAGCCCATTGATGTATTGGCAACCCAAGGTGAACCCAAATAGGGTGAAAAGCCCCGCTATTGCGGGGACAATATTCTAGTATCCTAAGAAGCGTCACTTTTTCCTGTTCCTTTTCATTTCTTCTAGTTCATCCTGAATTTCCCAACGACGAAACTCTTCTTCTAAGTCATCAAACTTGGAATTGGAGTAGTTGAACTTGGAATCTGTGGTTTTTGTACCCTCGTTGGTTGAAGATTTAGTTTTATCACTTTTCATCGCTTTAGCTTTTACTTGCACTTCTTCCCGACGTTGTTTAATCTTAGTTAACGTCTGTTGAGACTGCACAACTTTCTCTTTTAAAGACTGCATGTTTGCCCATTGCTGATTTCCCTCTCGCAGTAAAGAATCTTCTTTTGCTTGTGCCGGTACAGCTAAGTCTTCCCTACCTGCTGCCTTAGCTTTTTGAATACGAGCATGCCATCGTTGTATTTCTTGTGCGGTTGCCAGAATTTCATCCTGGACTTGTCGTTCCTGTAATTGTAGATCTGTAATCAATTTTATTGTTTTTTCCTCCTCGCGCTGTAGTTGTTCCGTGAGCATTTCCAACTCTATATGAGGATTGTTTCGTATAAATTCTTCTAAACGGGCTTCCAGAAAACGACTTAGATCATCAAATAGACTCACTGTAAAAACTCCAAAGGTAGATATATTTTATTATATATTTATTGAATTGGGGACCAAGGTTTTAACTAACCCAAATTAGCAAAACCTTGGTGGTGAACGACAACGGTTTTTTTAACCAAAGGAGAAGACCATATCATTAAAGTCGTAATCACTAACTCCCACACCAGCAGGTAAATCTTCAAACCCAAAGATATTATTGCCAAAGCTCTTGATGTGAGCTGCACCATCTGGGTTAGCAGCACCAAAGCTAAAGTAAGCAACGGGTAAACCCATATAATTTTGAGCAGTAGCTGCACTGTTATTGGGATTAACCTTGAAAAACTCGTTAATAGCTTCTTGGATACTACCAGAGTAATTGCCACCATTAGCAATCACAAATGGTGCATAAGTTTTGCCTCCAATACCAATCAAGTCACCATTAATATTGGGGGTAACTGACCCTCCTGCGCGCACAGTAAAATTGCTAATTACTTTACTCTTGTCCAAAGCAGCTTTGGCATAACCAGATTGTCCAGGTGCAATACCATTGACTGCTCCTGTCGCATTATCCACCTCATACAACCCAAATATGTTTTTAAAGGCAGCATCAGTTTGACCTAAAGCATTTTGTAATGCTTGTCTTGCTTCCGCTGGCCTATAGGTGCTGGGGAAATTATAGAACACATTATCAGCAATATTAGATAGGGGAGGTGCTTCTTTAGGAATCAAGGAATTTCCAGGATTAACTGTGGTTGATGAGTAGGTGACACCTGTTCCTGTCACTGCAACAGCAATTCCCAACTGTCCTGGGTCAACAATAATACCATTTTGAATTCTATCACCATCCCATTTATCTCCATCTGTAAGATTTAGACTGAGATAAAGTTCTCCAAAGTCTCGAATCCCATTGCTATTTTTATCAGTAAATTTGTACTGATATAAGGGCTTTCCTTGTTCATCTGCATACCGCTCAAACTTCTTAGCCTCAAAGTTAAATTTTGCGTATGTAGCAGACTGTAAATCATTGGGTAACTGATTGAGAATATTTTTAGGCAAATAGAAATCTAAAGTAGAGCTTCCCCCCGGAAGGACTCCACTCATGGTTAACCCCAAGGGATCTCCAATGGAGCTAATCCCAGGGGGAGTAGATGCCAATACCACTGTTCCATCGTTTAAGGTAACTGAAACCTCGCCATTTGGGTTCTTGGGTAAAACTCTCACACTTTCAATGGTGGTATTGGCTCCAGTTTTAATCGTACCAAAATCTTCTATCGCAGCATTTGCTCCTTTGTTAAAGGTATCAACACCTCCAAATGGAATAACTACAATGTTCGGATCTGTTAGCTTTTCTTGAGTTCCTAGAATACCTTGACCAATATTTGCTGATTGTGCTTTTTGAGTAACTTCTGCACTAATACCCTTTGGTTGGGTGGGATCTAAGGTGGGACTGCCAAGTGATGGCAGTACCTCCGTACCAATGGTTAGGGTCTGGGAACTCTTAAACTGGGGGGTTACATTATTAAGGGTGAAGATAGCAGTTAGTTGATTTGACCCTTCTTTGAAGAAGTTATAGTCTTTACTAGTTAGCTTATAAGACCAGTTCGTACCAATCACATTGGCAAGCCTGATCTGTCCCCCAAATTGAACTGTCACCTGTGCTTTTTGATCGCTTACTGTACCACTTAAAGTTACTCCCGCATTCTTTTCTTCTATTGTGAGAATGCCATCTGTAGCAATGATATTAAATGTTCCTGATACATTGGGTGTTTGATTATCATTCACATCCGTGACGTTAATAGTAACGTTTACAGGAGAAGAGGTGTTGTTGGCAGCATCACTAGCAGTTATTCCTAATGTAAACGTGTTTGGAGTAGTCTCAAAGTCATTGGACGCGGCTGATGCAGCTGCACCTGCTGCTGTGAGGGTAATTACTCCACTGTTACTAATGGCAAAGAACCCGGAATTATTTCCAGATGCGATCGCAAAGCTTGTGACTCCTACTGCATCGGTAGCTGTGACTGTTCCCACTTGGAAGTTAGCCGTTTTTCCTTCTGCATAGGAGAACGTTTGGTTGGTGTTTACAACGGGGGCGGTGTCATCCACATCCGTGACGTTGATAGTAACGTTTACAGGAGAAGAGGTGTTACCAGCAGCATCACTAGCAGTTATTCCTAGTGTAAACGTATTTGGATTAGTCTCAAAGTCATTGGACGC
>NZ_LMVE01000097.1:0-3080 GCF_001432185.1 Cylindrospermopsis sp. CR12
AATCAACGGTTAATAACAAATATTATCATAGTGAAACGCTTCTTCCTCCCCACCCAGTGGGGAGTTTTTTTTAGTGGCAACCTGTATATTTTCTGCTGCTGGTGCTCCTGCTGGCTCAAAAATGCAGATCTGAAAGTCAGAATTCGTAAGTGTTTCCCTAACCTAAATGAAAAAGGGATAGTATAAAATATGTCTAACTGTCCAATTTGTAATACTCCCTATAATCTAGAACAAAATTGCATCTGTCTTACTTGTGGTTTTGATCTGTCACTCTCCGCAGCAAGGGGTCAGCTCCCTTTTGGAGTTGGCAATGCATGGTGGTCTCTACCTCCTGTCAAGACCTGTGGAGTATAACATATAGAGGTTTAGGACTGGGGTTACCTACGGTATCGCATCTCACTTTTCATTTTACGCCCATAGACGATCGCTATACATCCCGTCAAATACATCAACAAGCTATAAATTGCTCCAGGAATCGCCATATCTGGATTATTCAATAACCCTGCAGTAATGGCGATCGCCAGAGTTCCGTTTTGCATACCCACCTCAATGCTGATACAAATTTGTTGCTTGTAATTAAGATTAAAAAGTTTGCTCAAATAGAATCCCGCCGCCATTGAAAGAGTATTTAACAGCAAAACACCGATCCCAACTTGAAAAATAAAATTCGGTAGGCGACTCCACTCTTTAATAATCAGCAACAAAATAATTACTGCTAATAATACGGTAGCGGAGATACTAGTTATCTTTTCTATTTTTGTAGATAGTTTTGGCACAAATTGCCGAATACTCATACCAATGATGATCGGTAAGAAGGTAATTGCAAAAATTTGCCCAATAGTCGTCCAAATTGGCAACTCCACCACTGCACCTTGCCCAAAAAAATGTTGACTGGCCAAATTTGCAAAAATGGGAATGGTAAATACAGTAATTAAACTACTTAAAGCTGTCAGTGTGACGCTTAAAGCTACATCACCCATTGCCAAAAATGTCACCAAATTTGAGGAAACTCCCCCCGGACATAAGGCCAAAATCATCAAACCTGTAGCGATCGCAGGTTGCATGGGTACAAGCTTTGCGATCGCCAGTCCAATGAGGGGCAGTATGAACAACTGACTGACTAACCCAATTGCCACGGCTTTTGGATATTTACCCACTCGCTGAAAGTCTTCTGGCACAAGGGACAACCCCATACCAAGCATCATTGTGCCTAAGGCCATAGGTAAGATCAGGGATGTAAAGATATTGGATTCCATTGATTAAGGTTTTTAAAAACTGTTAACTGCTAGCAACCTCTAGTTAATAAAAGTCCATCGTCCTTCTACATGACGGTCAATAAGTTGATGAGTAGTTAAATATTCTTCAAGAATACTTTGGGCAGAGGTAGCAACAACTTTAGCGTTAGCTACCTCTTCAGATGTAAGGTTCAAATTCTTGAGTGAATTTTGATAATGATAATTTTCCACACACATTATGTATTGACGACTAGCTTCTACAGATTGTCCATTAATATTTAAAGACTCGATTGTCTTTTTAGTATCGTTATAAACTACTTGAACACCTTTGCTGATTTGATAACATTGACTTTCATCTGGCCTTCTGTTTTCTGGTCGCAGAATGTGGGCGAACACTTTTGTCAATTGTGTCCCATTTACTCTAATTTTATAAAGAGCACCATCGTAAGGATAAACTTTTTTAAGGTCTTCAAGTGTAACAACAGGTCCTAGTTCTTTGCCTCGTATACCACTACTTCCTGCTAAAACCACATCAATCATATCGATTTCGGAAAAGATATCGGCGATTAAATTACCCAGTTCAGTTTCTTGTTCACGTACTGGATGTATTAATTTCCGACTCAAACGACTAACAATACGATTGTACTTACGATCTACTTGCTCCTTATAAGCATCGATAAAGTTTTGCAAGTCCACATCAGGGGTAGCTACTTGATTATTGATAGGAACAAGCTGCCACTTCCATTCCACAATGCTATTAGTATCATCATCTACTGTAATGTCAAAACGTCCAATCTGATCAGTACCTACAGCAGCTTGGGAGATTAAGATGTTGTTTACTTGGGCGGGCTGTTCTAAAACAGTATGAGAGTGTCCACCAATGATTATATCTACCCCCCACTCAGGATCTAACATAGCAGCTAACTTTTTATCCTCTTCAAAACCAATGTGTGTGAGGAGAATTGTCAAATCAATATCCTCATTTTTGTAAGTGTTGCAGATTTTACCCACCTCGGCCGCTGCATCTTCCAGTCCAACAAATGTACCGATACTTGTATCTAGTTTTAAAGAACTAAGAACTTCCTCAGTAACAATGCCGATAAACATAATATCAAATCCATCTACATTAAGGATGATATAAGGGTTCATCAATCTTTTGCTGTACTTTTTAATATACAAGTTGGCATTAACAATGGGAAAGTTGGCCATTTTTTCTAAGAATAATAAATGGGGAAAGCCATAGTCTAATTCATGGTTTCCTAAAGTTACTACATCAGGCGCTAAGTAATTCATAATTTCCATGGTTGATAAGCCTTTAAATTCGGTATCAATCATCGAACCCTGAAGCATATCACCAGCAATAACATAAAGAGTATTTTTTTCCGTTTGACGCACTTTATTAATATAACCAGAAAGTAATGACAACCCACCAACCAAATTACCTTCTCCGCTTTTAGCCTCCGCCAAAAAGTCGCCGTGCATATCATTGGAATGCAAAATCGTAAACTTTTTGAGTTTTTCTGTAGTTTGAGTCATTATTTCCCTCAGTATTTTTCCTCAATGAACGGTATTATTGTAATCAAAAATATTTATCTGAAGAAATAAAGTTGACAAAAATTAACCTAACCTGACCCGATTCCTCATTCCGCACCCTCAACTTCTTCCTTGACAAGTTCTCCTGATCTTACCCATAAAAAAAGCCCCTCACCTGGTGAGGAGCTTTTCATTTACAAGTATTGATTATTAACCGTTGATTGCGGGAGCGGTTAATGCTACAGGTGCTACTTCACCAGCAGCTAGGTCTAAGGGGAAGTTGTGCGCATTACGCTCGTGCATTACTTCCAT
>NZ_LMVE01000098.1:0-232 GCF_001432185.1 Cylindrospermopsis sp. CR12
GGCTATCGTTAACAATGGGAATGGTGACCGTTTTACTGGTTTCCCCATTGGCGAAGTTAACCGTAATTGAAGTGTTATTGTAGTCAGATGGTGCAGTTGCTGTTCCATTTGTTAGGTTAATAGTTGCACTAACTGCGCCATCACTTCCATTAATCCGCGTGAGGGTGACTGCGGTAACGGGGGTTCCATTTTCATTAATGGAGTAACTCCCATTGCTAAATTGAATGACTCC
>NZ_LMVE01000098.1:496-1380 GCF_001432185.1 Cylindrospermopsis sp. CR12
GTTGCGCCACCTGTGGGACTGGAAAGAGTTAGGTTGACGGTTTCGTCTGCTTCAAATTGGCTATCGTTAACAATGGGAATGGTGACGGTTTTACTGGTCTCTCCGTTGGCAAAGTTGACGGTAATTGGGGTGTTATTGTAATCAGATGGTGCATTTGCTGTTCTATTTGTTAGATTAATTCTGACACCAACCGCGCCATCACTTCCATTAATCCGCGTGAGTGTGACTGCGGTAACGGGGGTTCCATTCTCATTAATGGAGTAAGTCTCATTGCTAAATTGAATGACTCCCGGTACTGCGTCATTATCAATAATGGTTAGGGTGGCGGTATTCTGTGTTCCTAAGGTTGCGCCACCAGTTGGATTGGAAAGAGTTAAGTTGACGGTTTCTGTCGGTTCATAAATACTGTCGTCAATGAGCGGGATTGTCACCGTTTTACTGGTTTCTCCATTAGCAAAGGTGACAGTAATGGGTGTATTTGTGTAATCTTCTCCTGCTATCGCACTTTCATTACTAGGGGTTAGAATAACGCTAACTTCCCCATCACTCCCACTAGTCCGAGTTAATTTAATATTCGCCGTTCCGTTTTCGTTGACGGTGTAGTTACTGCTATTGAGGTTAATGATTCCTGGTTGCGGTAAGTCATCGTTAATGATGGTTAAAACTGCTGTAGTTTGGGTTCCTAAGGTTGCGCCACCGGTGGGATTGGAAAGAGTTAGGTTGACGGTTTCGTCTGCTTCAAATTGGCTATCGTTAACAATGGGAATGGTGACGGTTTTACTGGTTTCTCCATTGGCGAAGTTAACCGTAATTGAAGTGTTATTGTAGTCAGATGGTGCAGTTGCTGTTCCATTTGTTAGGTTAATAGTTGCACTAACTGCGCC
>NZ_LMVE01000099.1:0-1228 GCF_001432185.1 Cylindrospermopsis sp. CR12
TGGTTTCCCCATTGGCGAAGTTGACCGTAATTGAAGTGTTATTGTAGTCACCAGGTGCGATCGCCGGAGGCGCACCTTCGGTGTCCGCACTTCCATTACTAAGTGTTAAAGTAACACTAACCGCGCCATCACTTCCATTAATCCGCGCGAGGGTGATTGCGGTAACGGGGGTTTCATTCTCATTAATGGAGTAAGTCCCATTGCTAAATTGAATGACCCCTGGTACTGCGTCATTATCAATAATCGTCAGGGTGGCGGTTTGTCGGGTTCCTAATGTGGCGCCACCAGTTGGATTGGAAAGAGTTAAGTTGACGGTTTCTGTCGGTTCATAAATACTGTCGTCAATGAGCGGGATTGTCACCTTTTTACTGGTTTGTCCGTCAGCAAGGGTGACAGTAATGGGTGTATTTGTATAATCTTCTCCTGCGATCGCCGGAGGCGCACCTTCGGTGTTCGCACTTCCATTACTAGGGGTTAGAATAACGCTAACTTCCCCCTCGCTTCCATTAGTCCGAGTTAATGTAATATTCGCCGTTCCATTTTCGTTAACGGTGTAGTTACTGCTATTGAGGTTAATGATTCCCCGTTGCGGTAAATCATTGTTAACGTAGTTGAAGTAACTTCCTGTTAAACTGAGATTCAAGGTAGATGTACTTCTCAGAATAGCGATCAGCTCATCAGGCTCTAAGCCTGGTTTATTCAAGTATAATTGGGTATCCGAACCACTAACAAGTAGGCTATATTTACCACTTGTTCCTTGAAGCTGAATAATATCATTTACTGTAAAATCAGTAATCAGTGCGTAATCAGATGTATCTCCATTGTCATAATTGTCATATCCAACCCAATTCAAGTCGCCAAGGATGAATCTATCATTTCCTTGACCTCCCGTTAGGGTATCTACTTCGCCGCTTCCTGGAGTAGAGCTATTCCAATTGGCACCATTAATGATATCATTCCCATCTCCAGCATCTATGGTGTCGTTGCCATCTCCACCATTAATGGTGTCATCCCCATCTCCAGCAGTTATGATGTTATTTCCACCCCCACCAACTATGGTGTCATTGCCATCTCCAGCATTAATGATATCATCCTCATCTCCAGCAGTTATGATGTCATTCCCATCACCGCTATTAATGATGTTATTTCCACCCCCAGCAACTATGGTGTTATTGCCATCTCCACCATTAATGATATCATCGCCACTTCCGGTAATGATGTTATCCCC
>NZ_LMVE01000100.1:0-48335 GCF_001432185.1 Cylindrospermopsis sp. CR12
TTTTTCCTTCTGCATAGGAGAAGGTTTGGTTGGCGTTTACAACGGGGGCGGTGTCATCCGCATCCGTGACATTGACCGTAATTCTAAAGTCATCCGCTGTCAAGGTATTGGCAAGGACCGCTTTCAAAATACCCAGTATCTTTTGAGATCCATCTATCAAATCTTTCGTTTTGATAATGGTGTCATCTCCATTCTGGTCTAAGATGAGGTTATCAAAACTTTTAATCTGGCTAATACCAGAAATTATCACCTTATCATTCCCACGAGTGAAATCTAGAACCCGACTAGGAACAGTGGGAATTGCACCATTAACAATATAGAACTTGTCAGCTCCACCACCACCACTCAAGGTATTATTACCACCCTCTATGATATAGAGGTTATCATCTCCGTCTTCACCATAAAGTGTGTTATTGTTACCCTCCGCTACATATAATTGATCATTCCCAGCACCACCATAAAGTGTGTTGTTATTACCCTCCACCACATATAATTGGTCATTTCCAGCACCACCAATTAAGGTATCTGACCTTCCTGCATAAAGTTGATCGTTTCCTGCACCACCATCCAGGACGTTGTTTCCTAAACCATCACTGGCATCTAATATATCGTCTCCATCAAGTCCAAGTACATATTCACCTTTTTTGACAAATAACTCATCCTTGTTAGCAGTGCCAATTACTTCCACCAGATTATTAGGTAATTCAATTATTCCTAATTTCTCAGGAATTGTGGTAATGAAGTCATTGTCATTAACTATAGCTAGGGTATTGGCTGAAACTAGGGCTAAACCCTCTAATTTTTCCACGCCTGTATAGCCAATTTGTGCCGCATTAACTATCAAACTCTTATTCACAGGAATAATACCAGCAGGGCCTAATTCTGCTGGGGTTAACTGTTCAATGGTTTTACCCTGGGGTAAGGCGAGTTTACCAGTGTCATTAATATTCGTTGCACCAGTTAGGTCAATCTGATAGATCAGTTTGTTTGATGTTGTATCACTTCTATCATCTCTTTCCACTACTGCAAACCTAAAACCACCCAAGAAAACCGCGTCTCCAATTTTATCAGTCTTAGCATTACCAGCTCCCGTAATATCATCCAACAGGTAAAGATATTCACCAGTTACCTTTTCGCTAACTATGTCAAATTCTAAAATTCGCAAATTGCGGGAACCTCTGGAAGTTGTATCCCCCGTGCTGTCCGGATTATCAATTGGCGTTTGAATAAAAGCATATAGTTTGTTACCTGCTAAAGCTACCGCTTCAAACCCTCGGTTATTGCGTCTTTGAGCATAAACTTCTGGTAACACTTCTGTGCCAAAAGTTCCCACAGGTTGGTTTGACTTGGATGCAGTTCCCTGGGGAATAAATCGACTTACCAGTATACCATTTCTATTAAAACGATAAATTGCTGGACGGTATTCATCTACCATCCAATAATCACCATTATCCGCAACTACAATCCCTTCTAAGTCAGCACCTAAAGGATCATTAGGTAAAACTGTACCATTTAAATCAACACCAATCTCGTCAGTGTAAGCTGTATTACCTGCACCAGCTTGTACGTTTGGCAGTCCTGTCAGTGGAGTTTTACCATCCGCACGAAATAGCTTAGTTCTACTGGTAATGTTAATTTCCCCGCTGGCCTTATCCAGTTCAAAACTGACTATCTCTGGTTGAAAGTTGGGTAATAGAAAAGGTCTGTTTTGTCCTGTTGGCTCACCATTGGGACCCCTGTCTGTATGGGTGACAAATTTTAGGTTGCCATTATTTGCTACCCCCTGGAAATACAGTCCAGAAAATCCCCCTAAAAGTATATTCTGGTTTGTAGTTGTGGTTCCCAATGATGGCAGATTTTTAAATTCATAACTTGTTAATTTTGGTGTTGTCATTTTTCTTACTCTCTATAACTGACTTTTTGCTGATTAAACCTGATGTGTCACGCTGTTTTTATGGGCAACAATTAAATAATCGTCCTAGAAAAAAAATTATCTTAATTAGGTTAATTAATGATTAATGAGCGGTTAAGATGCGCACGAGACTAGGTAAAATTCAAAAAAAGACCACAATCAACCCGGAAAATCAAGGCAAATTTTTGGATGGGACTATAATGGGGTATTCTTGGAATTTATCAAATGATCAGCTATCTCAAAGGTATTGTTGCTGGAGTGCAAACTGGTAGTCCCAATCGCTGGATCCTGACTTTGGAAGTCAATGGTATTGGCTATGATGTCTACATACCACAGCGTTTGGCTAATCAGTTAACTAATAACGGTGATGTAGCCCATATTTTTACCCATTACCAAATACGAGAAGAACTACCTATACTCTATGGCTTTTCTTCTCCAGCAGAAAGAGACTTATTTCGACATCTACTTTCTGTAACTGGTATTGGTACAGCTATGGCGATCGCTCTCATAGACACTTTAGAATTACCAGAACTAGTTCAAGCAATTATTTCCGGTAATACTACTATGCTAGTTCAAACCCCGGGAGTGGGTAAAAAAACCGCAGAGCGTCTGTGTTTGGAACTCAAGGGTAAATTGGTGGAATGGCGCAAGTCAGCAGGGTTTTTCGTTGCTACTGGTGGTCCACCACCAGCTATTTTAGAAGAGGTGCAAATGACACTTTTTGCCTTGGGTTATACTCCTCACGAAGTTAGTCATGCTCTCCATGTTATCAGTGAAGATATCGGTTTGCCTAAAAATTCCTACCCCGAGGACTGGATTAAACAGGCGATCGCTCATCTTAGTAGCAATGAGACTGTGAGCAACTCTTAACTTTCCCATATCACCTAAGCTAATGAAAAATAATCCTTACAGTTGGATAGAGGAATCATTAAATACTATTCATCGGGCTGACTGGTATCGTTCTGTACAAACTATTAACAGTCCCCCGGGTGCAGTTGTGCTCCTATCCGGGCAAAAGATGATCAATTTTGCCAGTAATGATTATTTGGGATTAGCTGCTGATGATAATCTCAAAATGTCTGCTATAGAAGCCATTCGTCAGTTTGGTACGGGAAGCACTGGTTCCCGATTGCTCACTGGAGATCGTCAATTACACAGGGAATTAGAGCAGGCGATCGCATCTACCAAACAGACAGAAGATGCTCTGGTATTCAGTTCGGGTTACTTAGCTAATATAGGTACAATCACCGCATTGGTAGGGAAAAGAGATATCATATTTTCCGATCAGTACAATCATTCCAGTTTAAAAAATGGAGGGATTTTGAGTGGGGGAACCGTGATAGAATATCCCCACTGTGACATGACAGTTTTAGGAAAGAAACTACAGGAGGAGCGGCAAAAATACCGTCGTTGTTTAATAGTCACAGATAGTGTGTTTAGCATGGATGGGGATTTGTGTCCCTTACCAAACTTGTTAGATTTAGCTGAACAATTCAACAGTATGTTACTGATAGATGAAGCACATGCAACTGGGGTAATGGGTAAAAGTGGTGCTGGGTGTGTAGAGCATTTTAATTGTACGGGTAGGGAATTAATTCAAATTGGCACATTAAGTAAAGCACTGGGGAGTTTAGGAGGTTATGCTGCGGGGAGTAGCGCATTGATTGACTTTCTTAGAAATCGGGCTCCCAGTTGGATTTATAGTACAGCTCTGTCACCAGCAGACACCGCTGCTGCACTTGCGGGAATAAATATAGTGCAAAAAGAACCGGAACGAAGAAAAAGATTATGGGAGAATGTTAATTATTTACAAACAGTGGTGAAAGAGAACCTAGGGAAACTGAAAATATTACCAACCCAGTCCCCCATATTATGTTTTGAGCTACCTGATGCTGCAACAGCATTGCAGGTAGGAAAATACCTAAGAGAAGAAGGGATTTTTGCTCCAGCTATTCGTCCTCCCACTGTTCCCACAAGTCGGATCAGAATCACAATAATGGCAACCCATAACAGAGAGCAGATTGATAAGCTAGTGGATAGTTTGCAACGGATATCCTAACTGATGATAACACCAATAGAAGTGCGTAACCCCCGCACAGGTAAATTTGATTATGTGATTGTTCCCCCACCAACAAAACTGCTTTCCCAGCAATGTCATAGACTGCGTAGGGGACAAATCTCTTGGCAGGAAATTGGTGTTGAAGCAAGAATAGAAACTATAAAGCAATTTCGAGAAGCTATAGTATGCGAGTATAGTCTATTAAAAAATGCTTTAGTTAGTGATACAGGGAGATTAGGAACATCAACATTGGAGATAGATATTTTCTTAAATAACATTGATAAATGGTGTAATTTAGCTCCTCAACTGTTACAGTCAACGGCCAAAAATACATCGCTTTCCTTTATTAGTTTAAGACAACAACTAGCTCCCTACAGACTAGTTGGGATCATAAGTCCCAGTCATTTTCCTTTATTGACATCAACAGTTGATGCTATTCCTGCTCTGTTAGCGGGTTGTAGCGTAATTATCAAACCTAGTGAACTAACACCACGGTTTTTTGGCAATCTCATGACTATCATCAATAAAATTAATAAACTAAAGGATGTATTAACCTGTATTGAAGGTGGACCAGAGACAGGGGCAATTTTAATAGATGAAGTAGATCTAATTTGTTTTCGAGGTAGTTTACAAACGGGGAGATTAGTTGCTCAAAATGCTGCTAGGAATTTTATTCCAGCTTTTTTAGAATTAGGAGGGAAAGATCCAGCCATTATTTTAGAATCTGCCAATTTAGATTTAGCAGCTTCTGCAATTTTATGGTCAGCAGTTATGAATAGGGGTGGTTCATCAATTGAAAGAATTTACGTTGCGGAATCTATATATGAAGAGTTTTATCACTTACTAATCACTAAATCCCATCAATTAAAATTGGCCTATCCTGACATTAAAAGTGGAGAAATAGGACCAATTATGTCTGAAAATCAGGCCAAAATTATCAATAACCACCTACAAGATGCAATAAAAAAGGGAGCAGTAATTCATTGTGGAGGCAAAGTTGAAGAGATGGAGGGTACTTGGTGGTGTAAACCTACAGTCCTTACCCAAGTAGATCATTCCATGAAAATAATGATGGAACAAACCTTTGGTCCAATTATGCCCATCATGAGCTTTTCCACAGTTGCAGAAGCAGTGAATTTGGCTAATGATTCTATTTATGGATTGAATGCTGCCATATTTGCTGAATCAGAAGAATTAGCGGTAGAAATTGGTATGGAATTAGATGTGGGCGCCATTAGTATTAATGACGCAGGTCTAACAGCTATTATGCAAGAGGGGGAAAATCATCCCCTAAAATTTTCTGGTTTAGGAGGGTCTCGCATGGGTAACTCAGTTTTTAAAAAGTTCCTCCAAACCAAGGCTTTCTTAATAAAAACTAATAATCTTAACGATCCTTGGTGGTTTAATACAGAACAGTCTATTTAAACTCCCACACCCTCCAACTGTTCATCAGTCAACTCATACAACTGACGCAGTTGATTTAGTCTATTTTCATCCGCATTCCACAAACCTCGACCATGTGCTTCTAACATCCTGCTGACAATATTCCTAAATGCTTCCGGGTTAGCTTGACGCAATTTTTCCGCCATTTCCTGATCTAAAGCATAGGTGTCTGCTGCTTGTTCATAAACCCAATGGTCTCTAAAATCCACTGTTCCCCCCCATCCAATTAAAGCTGTCATCCGCTGGGAAATTTCAAAAGCACCTCCCGAACCTTGATTGGCCATGGAGTTAGCCCATTTAGGATTTAATAACTTAGTTCTGTACTCCATTCTTAATAAATCATCTAAATTCCTGGGTGTGGTGTCTTTAGAAAAACTCTCCACGAAACTAGCTGTCACTCGCTTTCCACTTTGCTGCTCTGCAGCTTTTTTCAAACCCCCCGTATTGGCATAATATTCTTGAATATCGGTTAAACCATACTCTACAGAGTCTATTTCCTGGACTATGCGATCGCTTGTCTTTAATAAGGTTTGTAATACCTCTGGTCTAGCTTGTCCTTTATCTTGACGACCATAACTAAAAACATTGCGACTCTCCCAGGTTTTGCCCAATTCATCACCACTATCCCAATTACCATCAACTACTCGGTCATTAACCAAAGAACCGAAATCACCGGAGGGGTTAGAAAATAATCTAGCTGATGGATTTTCTACTCCCTGTGCTTGTAAAAGCAAAGCATGTTTTCTAATAAAATTCCACTCTTGAGGTTCATCAATTTCTGCTGCTCGCAGAAATAAATCATCCAACAGTTCAATAATATTCACAAAGCTATCGCGGAAAATACCCGATAGATTACCCAGCACATCAATTCTAGGATGTCCCACAGTTTCTAGGGGTTTTAAATCGTATCTGACAATTCTTCCTGTTCCTTCCTTCACTGGTTCAGCACCTACCAACTCTAACAAAATCCCTAGGGATTCACCCTTGGTTTTAATTGCATCTAAACCCCATAATAAAACTGCTACAGTTTCTGGATAGGAGTGATGTTCTTGTAAGTGCTGGTCAAGGATTTTGCGAGCAATTTCCCTACCTCGCTCATAAGCAGCGGGGGAAGGCATTCTATAGGGATCTAAAGCATGAATATTTCTCCCCGTAGGTAATACACCCGGACCATCTCTCAACAAGTCTCCACCGGGTGCAGGGGGAATATACTCACCATTTAATCCTCGTAATAAGTTGGTTAATTCATCGGTGGACTGGTTTAATAAATCTATAATTAGATTTTCTTGGGATTTTTGGGATTCTTTTTGTAGTTCAGTTCCTTCCCCAAAATAGGCGTTCAAGTAACCGGTTAGTTCCTCCTCATTAGGTGGTTCACCTAAAGTGTGCAATCCGGAAGAAAACAGACGGTTTTCCAATACCTGTAGGTACTCATATAACTTCACTAAATAATGTTCAAAAGCATGAACACTAAACATTTTGACATTTTCTGGTGTAAAAGGAATTCCCAATTTTTTGGCATCATCGAAAGGACAATCAATATCCAAACCTGTATCAACAATTTTCTTGCAAATTCCGTCTTTTAAAACATAGTTTTTTTGTGGGTCTTCTCGATATTCAGCGATGAGATCTCGTAAACTTACTAATTCCTTATATAGACCTGCTCGACCATAAGGTGGCACATTATGAGAAATCAATACCCCATAACCACGACGTTTAGCCAAAATTGATTCAGAGGGATTATTAGCAGCATAGATATATAAATTGGGTAAATTTCCTAAAAGAATATCTGACCAAGAATAACCCGTATTCCCTAAAGGAGAACCTGGTAACCATTCCACCGTACCATGCATACCAAAATGCACCACTGCATCCGCTTGAAATTCATTTTGTAACCATTTATAATAAGCTGCATATTGGGGATGGGGAGTTAGGTCTCTTTCAAACATTAACCGCATGGGATCCCCTTGAATCCCTAAAGGTGGTTGAATGCCAATCCAAATATTTCCTAATTGCACACCACCAATATGTAATTCATCTCCATAGGTTTTAATCCCTGCACCGGTCAAAGATTGCCATTGTTTTTCAATTCGGGAAGTGCGAAGATAACCTAACCACTTTTCTAAGGTTTTGACATTCACCGTATTAGTTTTAGTGGGGAAGGGTTTATTTTTTTCCCAGGTTTCCAATTCTTCATCCACCACTTTTACTTGTCTAATTAACTCTTCCCCATCTTGGGGAATTTCACCCACTGTATAACCCTGTTCTTTGAGTGCATGAAGTAGTTTAATCAAACTGCGAGGAACATTTAATAATGCAGCAGTTCCCACCGCACCATAACCGGGAGGAAAACCATAAAGAATAATGGCAATTTTTCTCGCTGATGTTGGTTTTCGACCTAGAGCAACCCAGTTGATCACCCTATCAATTAATCTTTGCACTCGCTCAGGTACTAAGTATATATTTTCCCCCACTAGTCCACCTAGGGGAACTGTATCAATTGCTCCATCTAGTTCCGGTAAGGCATACAAAACTACACTTTGTAAACCTCCAATTCCTTGACGAGTCCAAGAGTAAATATCTTGAATTAGTAGGGGTGCAGCCACAATGTAGGGAATGTTCTTAGCCATAAGAATGCGTTTAGCCACTTCTACTTGTCTTCCCGCTTCCATGGAACCAGCTGGTCCACCCACTAGGGGAAACCCAATGGTGGAAACTAGGATATCAACTTTTACTGCTTCGATGGATAGTGAGGGTGTTTCTATATTTCCCTTTTGTCTCTCTTGACTTTCATAATCCGTTGTCAGCCAATCACGAACCGCCACATGACCTTCTACACCGTTAATGAAAATAGGTAGGGGTATTAAACCTGAACTTTCAAATTTTTTAATTAGTTGAGGAATATAATTTTGTTTAGTAATAACGTGCTTTCTATATAGTAATATGGCAACAACGGGTTTTCCTTGGATGTGACCATCTCCCCCATACCATTCTAAATATGCTCTCGGTGACAGAAAAAAACCTGGGTAGTCTGGGTGTAATAAACCCATGTTAGGTGTTTCTATAGGTTCGGGAATATTCTCCACTTTCAAACCTAAATATTTTTCCGCCAGGATCCAAAATAAAGCTGCTACATTTTCTTTCCCACCCGCATTCCAGTAACCGTAGATGATTAACCAGTTGCGCAGGTCTTGAACTTTTTGTACTGGGACAAATTTTAATAGTTTGGGCCCCAGCTTGAGGAAACTAATATAACCAGCAAGTTTGTCTTCTTCTTTACCATTGCTGAATTTATCCAGGATGAACTTAATCGGTTTTGGCATCCCCGCAGGTTTGTCACCTATGGAGAACTTACCTATTTGGGTCAAACTCATTAATTCTAACGCTGACTCAAAAATTAGTCGGATGGGAATATGACGAATATGCTCCCTTAACCACAAAACCTGATCATAATCAAAGATTAAACTGCCAAAAAATACATCGGCATTTTTAAGTGCATTTTTAATCTCTTCTTGGTTTGTACTAATATTGCGATCGCTAAACACATGAATATCTAGGTCAGAACAGCGAGAACTAGCCAAAAGAGCTGCTTTTCTGTATAAGTCGGCATTAAAAGATTCAAACCCAGCAATTAAGACAATCCGTTTCATGCTATCCAAACTCTTAGATTTATTAAATATTTACCTTGATCTTAAACATTCTTAGCTGGTTTCGGGAGAATATCTATCATGGGAGTGAGTTATATTGGATTAGTTGAACCACGAATCTTATCATAATTCATGAAATTTGGCATTGATATAGGTCATAATTGCCCTCCAGACACCGGAGCTGCAGGTATTAGGTCGGAAGACAAATTAACCATGGAAGTGGGCAATAAAGTTATCTCTAAGTTAAGAGGTTTAGGTCATCAGGTGATACCTTGCAAACCCGATAGCGCTTCTTCTGTGAGTCAGTCTCTGGGTAGACGTTGTGATATTGCCAACCGTAATAGAGTTGATGTTTTTGCTTCTATTCATTTTAATGCCTTTAATGGAAAAGCAAATGGCACAGAAGTACTTGCTGGAAGTGATGCGGGAAGAAAAATTGCCCAATCCATAGTGAATGAAATTGTTAGTTTAGGGTTTTTTAACCGTGGCGTTAAAAATGGATCTCATTTATATGTACTGAGAAACACTAATATGACAAGTGTTCTCATAGAATGTTGCTTTGTAGATTCAGCTAAAGACATGCAGCTGTATGACGGGGAAGCAATGGCTAATGCTATTGTTAAAGGGTTAACTGGCAAACTACCAACCACTCCTGTGAAACCAGTGGAAGATGTAACTGGTGATAAGGATACTAAGGAGAATAAGGATACTAGTATTTTGAGGCTACAAAAAGCGCTCAATCAACTAAAAATTACTGATAGAAATAATCGACCACTGACGGAAGATAACTTTACAGGACCTGCGACAAGTTCTGCAGTAGAAAAGTTTCAAAGAGTTGTGGGTATTATTCCTACAGGAATGGCAACTCAAACTACCTGGGATGCCATCAATCAGATATTGGCAAAACGAACAGTTCAGGGGAATCAAACTAGTGGACCAATCATGAGATATTTACAATATCGTGTGGGTACAACGCCCGATGGTATTTATGGTAGACAAACAGAAGCAGCAATTAAGAGATTTCAACAGCAGAATGGTTTAACCGCTGATGGGATTATTGGTCCTGCAACTTGGACTAAGTTAATAGGGTAGAGCTTGGTAGAAGTTACCTGATAAGTGCTATACTAATCAGGTAATAATTCTCACTTCTCCCATGCCCATGGTTGTTTTGCGACCAATACCGGAAAAAAGGGCGAATTTGGCTAAAATATTCGCTATACGAGCTTGTTGCAGATCTGGAAAAAAATATTTAACCCAACCCACACAACCTATTTCTCTACGGGTTTCTATGGAGCTGTTAATTTTTAAAAACTGGGTTTTTAAATCAAAAGCTAAAGCTAAACTTTGCCATTGAATAGAAGAAAAATGTAGCTCTGGGGGTGCAAAATAGTTCCAACGATGTAGTAGGGTGTTAAATACCAAGTCTGGTAAGGGAAAAGGTTGAATATTGCGATGATGCTGTAAACTAGTGGGAGAAATAAAATTTAGCACGATCTCAGAATTAAAATTAGCAATATTTGCCAAACTTTCATAGTTAGAAATATTGACTAAATTATGAGAATTAGGTACAGTATAAATACCGCGAATGATAAAGGGAAAATTATCCAAATAAATAGATGGAGTTTGATACATTTCTATGCCTTGTAACAAGGGTTGTATTAAATTACCATTTAACAGAGAAATACGAATCAAAAATCTATCCCCTAGTCTTGTCCCATCTTTACGCCGATACCCAATGAGTCCAGATAAACTAAATGATGATTCTTGACTATTGGAAACTGATTCAGCTAGATAGGAATTCCCTATGCTTAACCAGTCGATAAATTGAGCATAAATTGCCTCATTTAGTCTTGTAGGAATGGGTTTTTCACTTGCAGCGCCCAGTTCAATAATTAAACTTTGTAAAACCATATTCTTAGATCAATATCCCTGTGCTTGCACCATAACCCACTCTCTTAGGTAAGCAAGTTTGGTCTGGTAATTGATAATAATCTCCCATTAATTGTGCTTGGCTTAACAAGCTGGAGGGTGACATAAAAATCCTATTATAAAGTAATAATTTGGTGGTTCGAGATAAATCTATGGGGTTTAAAGGATGTTTACTAACATATTCTCCAGATTTTTGTTTGAAGTCTGAGATAATACTGGTTTCAACTTTAATTTTTGCTGACCATTTACCCAGTCTAATCCAGTGGGGAATTGTAATTTCATGGGGAGCAAAAATATAGGTTTTAAAGTGACTACCTACCGCTAATTCTTTGACATTGCTATACTCATGATAGCAAGGAATTTGGGCAACGGTGTTAACTTGATATGACCAGCTAATTGGTAAAGCAGGAAAGACATAAATTCCAGCTTGATTTAGATGAAAAAGACTTTGCTCTTGATTGGTATCTAAATAAGTAAGTTCTGGAACTACTTTACCCAGGAGACGGTAAGAACGAGGAATATAATCTGTTTCAAAAAAAGCAAAACTCAATGCCCAATTGTGCAGATATTTCTCGGTTTCATACAGGTTACCAATTTCACGATTGGCAAGAAATACATTATCATGTAATTTTAAATCACATTGATAAATCATCATAAATTTAATTGAGGTTTACTAGAGGTTAACTAATTGATAGTTGCTACTATCTAGACTAATAAAATTTCTTTTTCTAAAAGGTAGACTGGGGATAATTTCTTTGCCTCTTGAAGACCAAGAATCACCATAGATTTGAGCATAAATTTTTGTCTGTTGACAAAGTGTGGTCATCACAGTTTTTAATTTAGTCTCATCTTGATAAAGGATGGAAACTTCTGTTAGTAGGTCTGTTAACTGTGATCCTGTAATTATCCTAGTCTTGCGTACCGGTTCTTGATTTAACAGATTATTGCTTACTTCCGTAGCTTTGGTAATTAAGTCCACCAAGGAAGTATTAAGATCTGATTTAAAAATATCATATAATGCTTGGGTAAAATGAAGATTACTGAATATTTCACCATCACAAAATACAATGCCAATTACATGATTGGACATTTTACTAATTGTTAATTCCCGCCCTATATGAGGGGGGTTATGCAATAAATTGCCCAAAACATATAAAAAACTCTCAAAAGTAGGATCACACAAGGTTTCTAGGGTAGGAAAGGTAATTTCGGTAATAACATCATTTGATTCGTCACCGAGAGAAAAAGATGAGTCTGAGTAGACTTTTGCCAGCTCTATTCCACTTTCATTACCAGCAAATCCGTAAATAATACAATCTGGGCATTTTTTACAGCAGTTTTCACCATTACAAAATTTATCTTTATCCTTGGGGTTATCACTAGCTAAACCAAGGGAACACAATAGTTTCCTTCCTGCTAATCTTGCTGATGTGGTTTGTTGATGCTTCAACATTACTAGTCTATTAATCATATCACTAGTTTGTATTCCTGCTCGTGTTCGTACTGTGCTTAACACTCCATCGGGTTGTAATATAGGAAAGCATTGACTGTGACGCAACATTACAAAATGGACATATTTACCAGATGCTAAACGGGGTAAAGCTGTGGGAAATTCTGGTTTGATACTGTGTAAAAAACTGTCTAAAAAACTCATCTTTTTGGATCCTTAGTGCTTTTTGATTTTGCAAACATGCAAATATCTCGCAAACTCCTACTTTTCCTCTAGTTTCGAGTATAGGAGCAGTAAATAAATTTTCATTTTAGGGTAAGTGTTTACTCTAGGTATTTACTTGATGCAACTAATCTAATACTTCCTGATTGGGAGTTGTTATCAAAAAATGACCACATCTCAAAAATTTTTGGGTTTATAGATTAGAAAAATGATGTTAATTGACATCATCAAATCAAAACTTTGTTTAACACACAAAAATACTTTTTAAAAACAAGTGGTAATAAATCCTGAAATTAAGATGTATAATTATTGCTGAATTAAACATTGTCTATCCCAGTCAAGATGTCATCAAATAATGCTAGTCCATGGAATCAAATAGGATTCGCACTAGAAATATTGAGACTCCTCGCACAAAAGTCCCGAAAAAAATCAGAATTAATGTTATTGCTAGGGGAACGGGGTTTTGCAGATGGGGATCTAGGACAAAAGATCACCCGCACCGTAACTAAGTTGAGGGGTTGTGGTTTTGAAATTAAATCAGCGCCAAACCAACCATATAAATTGGTGACATCAGATTTCCCCGTAATTATAACAGAAGAACAACGACAAGCTTTAGCTATGGCATGTGAATTACTAGCAAGTCTGGGGTTTTCTGCGGAGGCGGGACATATTTACAGAATTGCTAACTCGGAAAATCGCATATCCCACAAACTGACAACGGATTTTCACCCACCTACGAATTATAGTGAAGATAAGATTCAGGAAATAGTACAGGATCTACAAAATCGGATTGGGAAAAAGCGTCGATTTGTTGTTTGGTATAGAAGCAGAAATGGTAATGACAAACAGTGGGACTTAGACAAGTCGGAATTAAGACTGCATAACGGAGTCCTTTATTTATTTAGTATAGTTCCGAGTTTTGTTGGTCAACACATTCACAAAACACCTAATCCAGAGCAGAATTGCACTTTAAGGGTAGACCGTATTACTAGGGTGGGTTCTTCTTCCCAAATACCTTGGACTTACACCAAATTTCCCACTTTGAAAATTCAATATCGTCTGACAGGGAATTTAGCCAATTATAAACCGCGTCGTCCCTATGAAAAAATTATTTCTCCTCCTGATAAGATAGAGCATGTTGATATTGAAACACAAGAAGATTGTATTTTCTGGTTTCAGCAAAGAATTTTACAATATGGCGCTAATGCTAGAGTTCTACAACCAGATTGGTTAGTAAAAATAGTGATGGAAAGTTTAAATAAGGCACATAGTAATTATCAATATCAGGTCACGGGAAGTAGGTAATAAGCCATATTTCCTATTCCCCATTTGCAATCTCTAAAATTTCAACGTTTATCAACTAATTGAATAGTTGTTGCTTGTGGTCCTTGCTCTCCTTCTTCTTGGGAAAAATGAACACAAGCACCTAGTTTTAATTGATTAAAATCTTGATGTAAAACACTATTTTTATGAAAGTATATTTCCCTCCCATCTAGGGCTTGTAAAAATCCATATCCATCTTCTTTAAATAGTTTTGTGATGAAACCTCTACTCTCCCGTGTTTCTTCATCTCTATCATATTGCTCACTGGCACGTTGCATTTGGGTAAGTTTAGATAGTTGATGAACCATGGCATCAAAAGTTTGTCTAATTACTGCATCCAGAGGTTCATATCGAATACTCTCACCAGGATTTTTTTCTGCTACTAGTTCATGACCAGGAGGAACAGTTAGATCAATTCTTACCCGATAGGGAGAACCACTCCGAGGACGATCATGGCTTTTTTCTATGGCAATATGACAGCTATTAATGTAATTACAAATATTTTCCAATTTGGCTATTTTCTCCCGAACCAATTTATCAATTACCTGGGATTTATCTAGGTTACGATAGGTGATTTCTGGTGCAATCTTCATACTTTTATTATCCTAATATGTCAAACACCCACTATAGAGCTACTTAGTATGATTTCAATCATACCCAGGAAGGAATCTTTACCATTTCTTCTCTACTCAAATGGAGATCCTAATTTAAATGGGTAATTCAAAGATCCGACTTTTAAGTAAGTAAGTTGGCGTTAAAAGACCAAACTATGTAAAGATAAATAAATAGGGTAAGTGGAATTAAACATGAACGTAGGTTGGGTTGAGGAACGAAACCCAACGCCCCCATGGGTTAGCGGTAGGGTAACCCATCCTATAAATAATCGTCCCTCCCTACTTACCTCTCCGGGAAAAACTATATCTATCATTGGTAATGGTTAGTCTATTATCACTCCTAAAATGCTAACATACCCTAATGTCAGTACGACTGGAATTTTTCGGTGATGATCACAATCATATCATTAGGAATAATCAAATGGTAGATAATTTAAAAAGTCAAGTAGTTACTCAAGGAGTACAACGATCACCTAACCGCGCTATGTTGCGAGCTGTTGGCTTCCAAGATGGGGATTTTAACAAGGCTATTGTCGGTATTGCTAATGCTTATAGCACTATTACACCTTGTAATATGGGAATTAATCAGCTGGCACAAAGGGCAGAATTGGCTGTTAAAAATGCTGGTGCTATGCCTCAAATTTTCGGTACTATTACTATCAGTGATGGCATCTCTATGGGAACGGAAGGTATGAAATACTCTCTGGTCTCCCGGGAGGTAATTGCTGATTCTATAGAAACTGCCTGTAGCGGACAAAGCATGGACGGGGTAATAGCTATTGGTGGCTGTGACAAAAATATGCCAGGTGCCATGCTGGCGATCGCTCGCATGAATATACCTGCAATTTTTGTCTATGGTGGCACTATTAAACCCGGACACTATAATGGCAAGGATTTAACTGTTGTTAGCTCTTTTGAAGCGGTAGGACAGTACAGTGCGGGTAAAATTGATGAGCGAGAGCTTTTAGAAGTAGAACGTCGCGCTTGTCCTGGTGCTGGTTCTTGCGGGGGAATGTACACAGCTAATACCATGTCTTCAGCATTTGAAGCTATGGGTATGAGTTTACCCTACTCTTCGACTATGGCTGCTGAAGATGAAGAAAAAGCAGACAGTACGGCAGAATCTGCTTCTGTACTGGTAGAAGCTATTCGTAAACAAATATTACCCAGACAGATTATTACCCGCCAATCTATAGAAAATGCTATTTCCGTAATTATGGCAGTGGGTGGCTCAACAAATGCAGTATTACATTTTCTGGCTATTGCTCGCGCTGCTGGTGTAGAACTTACCCTAGATGATTTTGAAACCATTCGGGGTCGGGTTCCAGTTTTATGTGATTTAAAACCCAGTGGTAAATACGTGGCTACAGACCTACACAAAGCTGGTGGTATTCCCCAAGTCATGAAAATGCTTTTGGTTCATGGTCTCCTCCATGGTGATTGTCTAACTATATCAGGACAAACCATAAAGGAAGTTTTAGCACAAATACCTGATGAACCAAATCCCCAGCAAGATGTAATTCGTCCTTGGCATAACCCCATGTACCCCCAAGGACACCTAGCTATCCTCAAAGGTAATCTGGCTAAGGAAGGCGCAGTGGCTAAAATTACAGGGGTAAAAAACCCGGCAATTACTGGACCTGCAAGGGTATTTGAATCGGAAGAAGCCTGTTTAGATGCTATTTTATCTGGTAAAATCCAAGCCGGAGATGTGATTATTATCCGTTATGAAGGACCCAAAGGCGGACCGGGAATGAGGGAAATGCTTGCTCCTACATCAGCGATTATCGGTGCAGGTTTAGGTGATTCAGTGGGTTTAATTACCGATGGCAGATTTTCTGGTGGTACTTATGGCATGGTAGTTGGTCATGTTGCTCCAGAAGCAGCTGTGGGTGGAAATATTGCCTTGGTGAAAGAGGGTGATAGTATTACTATTGATGCGAATGCTAGACTATTACAGGTAAATGTGTCGGATGAGGAACTAGCCCAACGTCGAGCTAGTTGGCAACCTCTTCCACCTCGTTATAGTAAAGGCGTATTAGCAAAGTATGCCAAACTGGTAGCTTCTAGTAGCATTGGTGCGATTACTGATTTTGACTTGTTTAATTAGGTTAGTTAGAGTTACAACTGACCTTACTAGCAAGATTCGACCAAAAATGAGAATCAATTGCTTGGCAGGTTCAAGCAATTGATGTTAAGATAATACTTGTACAAATTAGATCATTAGAGACAATTGTGGCAGTAAAACCAGAGTGGTTGCGGGTAAAAGCACCCCAGTGGCAACGTGTAGGTAACATCAAAGAGATCTTGCGGGATTTGTCCCTGAATACGGTTTGCGAGGAGGCCTCCTGTCCCAATATTGGGGAATGCTTCAACGCTGGAACCGCCACATTTTTAATTATGGGTCCTGCTTGCACCAGAGCTTGTCCTTATTGTGACATTGATTTTGACAAAAAACCTAAATCCTTGGATCCCACTGAACCCTCAAGACTAGCAGAAGCTGCGCGCAGAATGCAGCTCAACCATCTGGTAATTACCTCCGTAAATAGAGATGATTTACCCGATGGTGGTGCATCCCAGTTTGTCAACTGTATTAATTCTGTACGAGAGGTATGTCCTAATACTACAATAGAGATTTTAATTCCTGATTTATGCGGAAATTGGCAAGCTCTGGAAAGTCTGCTACAATCAGTGCCAGAAGTGCTAAATCACAACACGGAGACGGTGCCAAGACTGTATCGGAGAGTGCGTCCCCAGGGAGATTATCAACGGACAATGGAATTATTACAACGCTCCCGCCAAATTTCACCCACAACCTATACTAAATCTGGTATTATGGTGGGTCTGGGTGAAACAGATGAGGAAGTTCGTCAAGTTATGCAGGATTTGCGAACGGTCGGTTGCGACATTTTGACTATCGGTCAATATCTCCAACCTAGTCCAAAACATCTCCCAGTCTCTGAATTTATTACCCCTGAACAATTTGCTACCTGGCAAGTTTATGGTCAGCAACTGGGGTTTCTACAAGTTGTTTCTTCCCCTTTGACCAGAAGCTCCTATCATGCGGAACAGGTCAGAGAGTTGAGGACGCTTTTTCCAAGATAAGTTATGCTAGTTAATGAAAAAAAATTTAAATCTATCCTTATTTTAGGTGCAGGTGCTTGGGGAACAACTCTGGCAAAATTAGCTCGTGTGAATGGCAATCAAGTGACCGTATGGTCGCGTCATGGATCCCAGCATTTAGGTCATCTTATCAATAATGTTGATATGGTCTTATCCGCTGTTTCTATGAAGGGTGTTCGTGAAGTGGCTTCACTAGTTAAGTCCTTTCCTGTCTCTCCCCACACTATATTTGTCACAGCTACTAAAGGTCTAGATCCAGAAACCACTTGTACACCCTCCCAAATTTGGCAAACAGAATTTCCTAATCATTCTATAGTCGTACTCTCAGGGCCTAATTTATCCCAAGAAATTGCTCAAGAATTGCCTGCTGCTACCGTGGTAGCTAGCAAAAACAATATGGCAGCTCAAGTCGTGCAACAAGTCTTTTCATCTAGTCGATTTCGTGTGTATACTAACCCTGACCCGGTAGGTGTGGAACTAGGTGGAACGCTCAAAAACGTCATGGCGATCGCAGCTGGGATTTGTGACGGACTGAACCTAGGAACTAACGCTAAAGCAGCCTTAGTAACTCGTGGCTTAGCGGAAATAATTCGCATTGGAGCAATTTTTGGTGCGAAAACGGAAACTTTTTATGGTTTATCCGGTCTAGGGGACTTGTTAGCAACTTGTAATAGCCCTCTAAGTCGTAATTACCAGGTTGGTTATCAATTGGCCCGTGGAAAAACACTGGCGGAAATTCTTGCCAATCTACCTGGAACAGCGGAAGGGGTGAATACCTGCTACGTCTTGATGCATCTATCTCGAGAACAAAGTATTCCTATGCCCATCACCCAACAAGTTTATCGTTTATTAGAAAGCCTAATCACCCCTCAACAAGCATTAGAAGAACTGATGTTAAGAGGTATGAAGTCCGAGTATCACGAATAGGGTTTTTACCCCCCACCCCAAAACACACTACAAAAGGTAAAGTTAATCCCAGACCGTCCGTCAAATCACCCTAATCATGACAATGAACAACAATTTTGACCTTTTTTTCACCCCCTCTTATCTCCCAAAAATTACCGGAAGAAATTGTTAAATTGTCAGGAAAAGACTTTTCCGGTCATGTAAATGTAACCATGTAGTTTATCCACAGCAAAATCACTGGAAATATCCTCCCGCTGAGTTAATAAAACCACTTAGCCAGATTCCCAGAAAATACTTGCTGAAGATAACTTATCTCGAATTGCATACCTTAAAAGCAACTAAAGTATAATTTGTTACGGTTTATCACAGTTTTGTTCAAGCATAAGATTAGGAAGAGTTGAGACCTGACAGTGAGGAGTAATGATTTTGGGTAAGGGTCTTCATCTTTCTGTTTGCCATTATGGCCAATTCCCAACAGATGACTTCTAGATTAGTACAACTCATAGACCGTAATTTTAGCTGACCCTCATTGTTACCTGGAGCAATAAAAAAGTTATGTTAGCCATATCGCTAGATACAGAAGTGGAATACAATCCCCAACAGTCTCATCTGACATTACCTGAGTTAGACCTTATTAATGTAGGTGATGTCAATACTGATGGGGGGGATCTATCGGAGGAGCTGTCCTTAGATGACCTACAAGACATAGAACAGGAAGAAGATATAGAAATAGCTGCTGTTGACCCTCAAAACCTAGTAGGGAACAACCGTCGCAGCACTGACCTAGTAAGAGTGTATCTACAAGAAATTGGCAAAGTCAGATTATTAGGAAGAGACGAAGAAGTTGGAGAAGCACAAAAAGTGCAGCGACATCTGAAAATCAGATTATTACTAGCCAATGCAGCTAAACAAGGTGATGCTCTAGTCGTTCCCTACCTACAATTAATTCAAGTACAAGAGCGTTTGGTCTCTGAATTAGGACATCGTCCTTCCTTAGAAAGGTGGGCTAGTACCGCTGGGATCAAACTGGCGGATCTCAAACCTACATTATCGGAAGGAAAAAGGCGCTGGGCGGAAATTACCCAGTTGACAGTGGAAGAATTAGACCAGATTCAGTCCCAGGGAATACAGGCCAAGGAACACATGATTAAGGCGAATTTGCGCCTGGTAGTATCCGTCGCCAAAAAGTATCAGAATCGTGGTTTAGAACTATTGGACCTGGTGCAAGAAGGAACTTTGGGTCTGGAGAGAGCAGTGGAAAAATTTGATCCCACCAAGGGCTATCGTTTTAGCACCTATGCTTACTGGTGGATCCGCCAAGGGATTACAAGAGCAATTGCCACATCTAGTCGCACTATTCGTCTTCCTGTTCACATTACAGAAAAACTCAATAAAATCAAAAAAGCACAGCGCAAAATAGCACAGGAAAAGGGAAGAACACCGACTTTAGAAGATTTGGCCCTAGAACTGGATATGACCCCTAACCAAGTTCGGGAAGTATTGTTGCGCGTTCCTCGTTCTGTCTCCCTAGAAACCAAGGTTGGTAAGGATAAAGACACAGAATTAGGAGAACTCCTGGAAACAGACACTATTACTCCAGAAGAAACCTTGATGCGAGAGTCTTTACAAAAAGATATACACCATTTGCTATCAGACCTAACCACAAGAGAACGGGAAGTAATTTTGATGAGATTTGGTTTAGCTGATGGGCACAGTTACTCCCTGGCTGAAATAGGGCGTGCTCTGGAACTTTCCCGCGAAAGGGTCAGACAAATTGAATCTAAGGCTTTGCAGAAGCTCCGTCAACCTAAACGGCGCAATTTAGTTCGTGATTATTTAGAGTCTCTAAGTTAGACAATACTAAGATTAAGGTTCCCAAACCACCTGGGTAAGGGAGCTTTAATTCTTTGTTTTTTGTCCTCATCTAAAGTGGCATTAATGCTCGCTGACACCGAGGACAAACAGCATGGATAGTTAACTGACAGTCCAAGAGTTGATAACCTTCTTTCTGTGCTGTTTTTGTACCTATTTTCAAAATAGATTCGTTTTTGAACTCAATCGTAGCATTACATTTCACACAGATTAGGTGATGGTGATGATGGGGATAGGGCTGATTTAATTCATAGTGCTTATGCCCCTCACCTAGTTCTAATTCCCGCAGAATTCCCAGTCTAGCCATCAACTTGAGTGTCCTGTAGACAGTGGATAGACTTATGCTTTCACCCTCATTTTCTAGGCGATAATGAAGATCCTCTGCGCTTAAATGTTCACCCTGGGGTAATTCTTGAAAAATATGTAGAATTGTTTCCCTTTGAGGAGTTAAACGCCAGCCTCGATCGTTTAGTTCTGCCTTAAGCGAACCAGTTGTGTAGACAGTCATACTAAATATTCTCAACAAAGCCTGCTAATTGACAATATAACAAACCCCAGGACTGATTTGCAATAGTCGAGACCTATTGACAATATTTATCAAGATAGTTCATTCTACCAGGGACTCCGCCTCATGTACCAGGTTTCTCAAGGTCTCTAAGGTTTCTAGACTGACATTTTGCCATAATCTCCTTTGGTGTGCTTCTAATAACCTTTCAGCTATATCACGCAAGGCCCAAGGATTCTTTTCTCGAATGAATTCACAAACTTTTGTATCTTGTAAGTAACTGTCAAAAATTCCTGTATACATGTAGTCTTCTACACATTGAGTGGTAGCATCATAACCGAATAAAAAGTCCACTGTTGCTGCTATTTCAAAAGCACCCTTATAACCATGGCGCATTACCCCTTCAATCCACTTGGGGTTAATAACCCGGGAGCGATAAACCCTGGCAATTTCCTCTTTCAGTTTGCGGACTTTTGGTTGGTTCGTATTGGCATGATCTCCAAAATAGGTTTCTGGGTTTTTACCCTGAATAGAACGAACTGCTGCGGTTAAACCTCCTTGAAATTGATAATAGTCATCAGAATCAAGTAAATCGTGTTCTCGATTATCTTGATTGTGTAAAACGATTTGCATTTGCTTTAAACGTTCTACAAAAATTTCAGTGTTAGCAACTGAAGATGGTGACTCCACAGTTCCCAAGTAGGGATGAGAACTCCAATTAATATAGGCCTGAGCTAAATCTTGGTCACTTTGCCAATTTTGAGAGGCTATTAAACCTTGAATTCCCGTACCATAGGTTCCTGGTTGGGAACCAAAAACACGATAAAGAGATTTTTCTGTAGCCACTTCTAAACTTAATCCCTGCTGGGTCCACAGGTCAATATCTTGTCGCACAGCAGTTACTAGGGGATTTTCCTCTGGTGGTTCATCCAAATTTGCCACTGCTACCACTGCTCGAGAGAATAGGTCGATTAAATTGGGGAAAGCATCCCGGAAAAAGCCAGAAATTCTCAAAGTAACATCCACGCGGGGACGACCTAAAATGGACAGGGGTAAGATTTCAAAGTCTATAACCCTTCTTGCTGCACCATCCCAAATAGGTTGTACGCCCAATAGGGCTAAGGCCTCAGCAATGTCATCACCTCCGGTTCTCATGGTGGAAGTTCCCCACACTGATAAACCTAGAGTTTTGGGATATTCCCCCTGTTCTTGAGTATAGGTTTCAATCAAGTTTTCCGCCGCTTTTCTACCTACATCCCAAGCTGTTTCTGTGGGGATAGCTCGAATATCCACAGCATAAAAATTCCTACCTGTAGGTAGCACTTCTGGTCTCCCTCTAGTAGGTGATCCAGATGCAGCGCTGGGGACGTACTTACCATCTAATCCCCGCAGTAAATTACCTATTTCTTCGGTGGTCTTTTCTAGAGCTGGAAGTAGTTTTGATTCTATCCAGTTCACAACTTGTTGAGTTGAGGACTCGTCTTGGCTAGTGTTGGTTCCATGTAACTGATTTTCTATAATTTGAGTGACCAGAAAAGCAGCTTGTTCCTCCAGAAATTCTACCACATCGCCCTGGGTGCGACAGGACTTTATTTCCATCTCCCTGGAAACCCAATTGGGTAACGGAGTTGATGGTGGATGAAATATGTCACCATATTTTGCTGTTAACGGGTCAATATTTAATCCCCAGTCTTGAGCTATAGCACGGGTGATTCCCGGAGAATGACGGTTGGGAATCCGGGCGATCGCCACTATTAAGTCTCTTAATTGTCTCCCCTGGGGAACTTGTCCAAAAATGTGTAACCCGTCACGGATTTGTGCTTCTTTAAGTTCACACAGATAACCATCTAAAGAGTTTAAAATGGCAGATTCAAAGTTAAGGATATCTTTTTCGTCTTTGATCCCTAAATCTTGGTAAAGATGTTCTTGGATCACTAACTCTTGAATACGCTGTCTTAATGTGGGTAGTCGGGAAGGATCTAAGGTTTCTGCTTCATAATACTCATCGATTAAATTTTCTACCTTTTGTAGGGAACCGTATAATTCCGCACGGGTCATGGGTGGGGTTAAATGGTCAATAATCACCGCTTGAGAGCGACGTTTAGCCTGGGAACCCTCTCCGGGATCATTGACAATAAAAGGGTAAAAGTGGGGTGTTGCTCCAAAAGCTACTTCAGGATAACAGCTATTTGATAGGGCCACACTTTTACCGGGTAACCATTCTAAATTGCCGTGTTTTCCTAGGTGAATAATGGCATCACACTTAAACACTTCCCTGACCCAATAATAAAACGCTAAATAATTATGGGTAGGTTCTAAATCTGGCGCATGATAATTTAAACTGGGGTCTTGTTCATAACCTCGTGCGGGTTGAATCCCCACAAATACATGGCCAAAACTCACTCCACAAACTGATATCCCCCTTGATTCCCCGGAATTCATCACCTCCCAATTCCCCCAACGCTTGAGAACTTCTTCCTGAACGGATCTGGGTAATGTATTAAAATATCTTGTATATTCTTCAAAGGAAACAGATTGATTTACATGCTTCCAATCCCGACCTTCCGGATCATTGGTCACCCCAGCGGTAAGAACTTTGATTAGTTCATCACCGTTTTTGGGTATGGCACTCACATCATAACCCGCACTCTCTAAAGCTAAGAGAATTTCTATACAACTAGCAGGACTATCTAAACCTACCCCATTAGCCAATCTGCCATTGGTGTTAGGGTAATTTGCCAAAATTATAGCTACACGCCTTTCTGAGGGCATTTTGCGCCGTAATCTCAGCCAATTTGCCGCCAAATCTACCACAAAATTAATGCGATCGCCCACAGGTTCATAAACCACCACATCGGTTTCTAAACTGGAATTGCGAGTTTGTAAAGTTTTAAAAGATACAGCTCTAGTAATAATTCTGCCATCTACCTCTGGTAAGGCCACATTCATAGCCATGTCCCGGGGGGTCAAACCTTGCAGTTGGGATGTCCATTGTTCTAGGGGACCACCAGAGAGGATGACCTGAAAAACTGGAACATCCAATTTTTGCCAAAGTTCAACCTGGGGTGTTTCTGTCTCCAAACGTGCTAAGGAAAAACTCGTGGTGTTGAGTAATAAATCAATATGGTGATTCTCGCAAGATTGGAATAGGTGGACTAATTGTTCGCTCACACCCGGTTCCCGCAAGGAAGAAACAAAAACCGGGACTGGATGCAGATTTTTTCTCACTAGAGCATGACACAAAGCATCAATTACACGAACATTACCTGCCAAATAATGAGCGCGATAGAATAAAATACCTACTCTGGGTAATTGGGAAAAATCTAACTCATCCAGGGATTTACTACTTTCCGGTTTTGCGGGTTCATATAGTCCTACCCTGGGGACAGCTTGTGGTGGTGCTGGGTGAAATCCAGTGGAGAGACAATTATCACAGACAAATAACAAACCATTCAGAAAGTTTTCCGTGCCACCTTCTTGAAAATACTCCCACACCTGACGAACAATTTTTTCAGAAACAGTAGACTTAGATATTAAATCCAGATCAAGAGCGTCGTCTCCTGGCATTACAATAAGACTAGTGCAGTTGGTGGCTACAATTTCTTGTACTACCTCCAAACCATAAGCCCAATAGGAACCCCCTCCTAGTAGACGTAAAACTATTACCTGAGCAAGTTCCAACACTTCTTCAGCGTAAGTGTCTATGGTCATCTGTTGCTGTAATTGCAGCAGATTGGCAACTCTCATCTGGGGAAATTGAACGGGCAATTTTGGCACTGTTGTGGCTAGGGTTTGTATATCTGTGTCAGCAGCAGTGATAAATATAAAAGGGGCTGGGGTTTGTTCCAGAAATATCAAACTTTCTGATTCGTTCCACCCACCCGGTGTGGCATTGATACGATGCATAATTCTTTAATGAATTTCCCCCGAACACTCTTAAACCTGAACACTTTTACTGATTACCAGGACTAACTTGGGATTAACAACAACCTTCCATAGTACCATGGATAAAACCACCTAAAAAACCAGTATACCACAACTAATTACCCACAAGCAAGGGAATTATTTGGCCTGTTTTTTCCAACTTTCAGGCATTCCGCCCATTTCATTAAAATCTTCAAAATGCTTAGTGACACCGATTTGAGCTTTGCTGGCATCTTACCTTTGAGTATATTTAATCAACTTGGTGATTTGTTGCATCAGGTAGCTCACGAAGTAGATAGTGCTGCTCTCATACTTACAGAAGCAGTGTTAGTACGAATCTCTGTTCCCCCAGGGTGGCAACCACAAAGATTTATTCTTGTAGTCTCTCAGCAATTTAGCGCTCTTTTACTTGGCAATCTTCCAGACGGTGCTCAACAAGGTCAGTCCATATCGGATACAACTTTGGAGTCCCTCCATATTCACTTCACTTTTAACTCGGAGGCGATCGCAAATTTTGCCACTAGACTAAGCGAATTGTTTGCTGCTAATTCTCACATTCATCAAAATATCTTACAGTGTAGAGAACTCCTGGGAGCAAATAATGCCACTTACCAAAGTAAATTCACAATTTTGTTGTTACAATATTTACTCCCTACTATTAGTCAAAATACAATTAATCCGCATTCTCTACCACCAGAAGGGTTTACTTGTAAACCTGTGGAAGATGCTCTTACCAAACAAATTGCCCAAGAAAAACTCTTAAATCAAGTAACTACTCAAATTCGTAAAAGCTTAGATCTCCCCGTAATCATGTCTACAGCAATCACCCAAGTGCGGGAATTTCTAGAGTTGGATAGACTGGTAATTTATAAATTTGTTTCAGCTCCTATTAATAATCCCATTAATAATCTTCATGATCTTATTCCTAACAATTCTTTAACATCTCCCCAATCTCAATATTTCTCTCCTAGATCCGTAGATCATCAGTGGTTTACCCAAGATTCTGAACACAATGGAGGCTGTGTAATTTATGAATCCCTTGGTGGAGAATCAATCAACTCCATATTAAACTCCCAAGAAGACTGTTTAGCAGTGCACTCCCCATGTTGGCAAAAATATCACCAGGGTTTTATTTTAGTCGTGGAAGATGTGGAAAAAACCTACATACTGGAAAATTGCCTGCTAAATTTCCTCCGAACCAATCAAATTCGTGCTAAAGTGGTGGCACCAATTATTTTTGAAAACAAACTGTGGGGATTACTAATTGCTCACCAATGTCATGCTCCTCGACAATGGACAGAACCCGAAAAAGCCCTATTATCTTCCATTGCTGAACAGTTAGCGATCGCCATTAATCAGTCACAATTAATGGACTCATTGCGGGAAGCAACACGCAAATTAACCCAAGAAAAACAAACTTTAGAACAAAGAGTAATTGAAAGAACTATGGCCCTGCGGGAAGCACTTTTAGCCGCAGAAGCAGCCAGTCGAATTAGAAATGAGTTTTTAGCTACTATTAGTCACGAACTATTAACCCCCCTTACCTATGTAATTGGTATGTCCTCTACCTTATTACGTTGGCCTTTGGGAGAACTGACACCACGACAAAGGGAATATTTACAAACAATCCACGACAGTGGTGAAAGACTCTTAGACATGATTAATGATATTCTGGATTTATCACAAATTCAAGCTGGCAAAACTGTATTAAATATTTGTGAGTTTTCCCTAACTAGGTTAGCAGAAAATATAGTAGATTCCCTACTCGAAAAAAGCACCAATGCCAAAGTTACCTTGAAACTAGACGTGCAGGTAAATCCACGCCATGATCAATTTAGCGCCGATCCTGGTAGAATAGAGCAAATTATTTGGAACCTATTAACTAATGCCATCAAATTTACACCCCAAGGTGGAAATGTCACCCTCCGATTTTGGGTAGAAGACAATACCGTTATCTTTCAAGTAGAAGATACTGGAATTGGCATTCCAGAAGAAAAATTACCCCTGGTTTTTGAAAAGTTTCAGCAGGTAGATGCCTCCTATCATCGTCCCTATGAAGGTACAGGCATTGGTTTAGCCCTAACTAAACAAATAGTGGAACTCCACCGTGGTCGTATTGAAGTGGAGTCAACAGTAGGTGTTGGCTCAATCTTTACCGTCTGGATCCCTAGCTCGGTTTTTGATAAATAAACAATATTAACAGTATTAACAATATGAACAATTTACTATCAAAACTACCGGAACTATCAGGACTTATTGTGTCTTGTCAAGCTCCTATTACCTCACCACTCCATAATCCCACCATCATAGCAGCTATGGCACAAGCCTCCGCAAATAATGGTGCTAAAGCCGTGAGAATTGATACTCCCAATCACATCAAAGCTGTGAAAGAAAAAGTTCCAGTGCCAATTATAGGTTTATGGAAGCAAATTGTAGCAGAGTCAGATGTGTACATTACCCCTCAATTTCACCATGCTTTAGCTGTTGCAGAAGCAGGAGCAGACATAATTGCCATAGACGCAACTCAAAGAAAACGTCCAGGAGGAGAAAAACTAGTTGATATGATTAGGGGAATTCATCAACAAATAGGTAAACCAGTGATGGCTGATGTAGACACCTTTACATCTGCTAAATTAGCTATAGATAGCGGTGCGGACATAGTGGGTACAACCCTTTTTGGTTACACAGAAGAAACCAAAAACCTCATTCCTCCTGGGTGGGAACTTCTCAAACACATAGTAGAAAACCTGAAAGTGGAACACCCAGACATTCTTGTGATTTGTGAAGGGGGGATTTCCTCCCCGGAGGAAGCAAAAAAAGCATTAGAGCTGGGTGCGGATGCGGTTGTAGTAGGCACAGCAATTACTGGAATTGATCTGTTAGTTAAAGCCTACATAAAAAGGATTTAAACCTTAATCAGACCTTTTAGGAGACGGACGATCCGTACTCCAGGCCCACCAAGCACAACCACAGTGACAAAGATAAAACTCTTGCCACTTACGACGTTGCTCTGGGGTTGTCACAGGGGATCTTCGATTTAACCAGACTCCCACTGCTTCCCTGCTACCAGAGCCACATTTAGGGCAAAAAAAGTTATAAGAGTGGACTGACCGATCCGTCCATTCTGGTGGGTTAGCTGCAAAAGCATCCATGAGTTCAAATTCTCCGACCTAGATCCGGTAAAATATGGGATTAGTTCTCAAGGAAGACCTGAAAGTCTTTATGATGGATCCAAATACTGAAATTCGTCGTCTGTTGGATATAGTACCAGCTTCCGGACGCATGACAATTAAAATTATCAGCAAACCGGAACAGAATCAAGTGATTAGTGCAGAGTTTCCCCTACCTTGGATTCAGAGTAAACCGGTATATATCAATTTTGAATTATGGAGACAGTTAAAAAAGCCACAAAGAGACCTCTTAATATTGTATCACACGAGTTGGTTAATAGGAATCAAATGGATACAACCGGATATTTATCAGGGAGCAGTCCTCGTAGGACTATTAGGAGGGGTAATAGAAACTCTTCAGGGTGATATAGTTGGTTTAGTCATAGCCGGTGGCTTAACCGTCACAAGTGGCGTAAAACTGTGGCAAAACAATAAGTCTCAAGAACTACAACTGAAAGCTGATAAAACAGCGATCGCTATTGCTCAAAAACGAGGATACTCCGAATCAGAAGCAGCTGGACATTTGTTAACTGCTATTGAGACAGTTGCTAAAGTTGAGGGAAGATTAGGTCTCAATTTTAATGAATTAATTCGTTGTCAAAATTTGCGAGCGATCGCCAGTTAATTCCACCTATTGCGATCGCCTGGAATAATAGGTTATAATTCATAACTTTGGGATATCAAACAAGTCGTTCCAGGTGAAGCTAAACTTTGGTGAGCCATCCTGCTGACACCCAATTAAATGAGATTTGATAGGAAACAACAAAGACAATGGTCAAACGAGTGCAGTTAGTATTAACAAAAGATGTAAGCAAACTAGGAAAATCCGGCGATCTAGTGGAAGTAGCTCCTGGTTATGCGCGGAATTATCTAATTCCCCAGAGTTTAGCCACCCAGGTAACTCCTGGCATTTTAAAGCAAGTAGAGCGTCGTCGGGAAATAGAACGCCAACGTCAACTAGAACTCAAGCAACAAGCGGAAGAGCAAAAATCTGCTTTAGAGAAACTGGTTAAAGTAGCGATCGCCAAACAGGTAGGTGAGAACGAAGCTATTTTTGGTACTGTCACCACCCAGGATGTAGTAGATGCTATTCAAGCAGCTACAGGGCAAACAATTGATAGACGTGGCATAACTATTCCAGATATTAACCATTTGGGTACTTACAAAGCGGATATTAAACTTCACTCAGAAGTGACTGCTAAAATTGATATTGAGGTTGTAGCCAGCTAAATTGGTTATAGGTCACATTAACCATTGATTAATGATTGCACCGTTCAGTGGGATGCGTTACGCCAGGTTAACGCATCACAAATTGCCCAAACAGGCATTTAACCTTTTTCCCAGAATTTCTCATTTAATAATCTTTCTAGCTCAGGAGAAAAAGGGAAATCCTCGGGAAAAATAACACTGGGATAACTATCTTTCACGTTATCCAACCCAATTCGGTAACACTTGGGCAAAATTTCTAAAATAAAATTTTTTAAACTTGGCGAATCTTCCAACTCAAACATTAAACGTTGGCGAAAATTCCGAATTTCAATTTCCCAACTACGATTACAATCGGGTGTTTGCACATAGCAACGTTTCAGTAAATGTTCTAGCAGACGCACTAAATAACTGCGCACAGAACTGCGTTGACTTTTTCCCAAGGATTCCACCTCCTGGATCAAATTTTTCCAATCTACCTGTTGGAAATTCTGGGATTTTAACTTGGCCACAGTTTCTTCAACCCAGAGAGCAAAATCAGCGTCATAGTGGCCTTCATAATCACTGGTGTGAACATTCGTCATAATCAATAACATTATCCATTTCAGAAACCATGTCAACAATTTAAGTTTACAATCATTTATGGCTAAAGAATTGAACTTTCAAGGCAATAGTAGTGATCAGCTTCCTCCCCAAAACATCGAAGCGGAAGAGGCTATTTTGGGGGGTATTCTTTTGGATCCAGAAGCTATGGGTAGAATCAGGGATCGTCTTCTTCCCCAGGCGTTTTATGTTAATGCCCATAGAGAAATTTATCAAGCAGCAATAATTCTCAATAACCAAAATAAACCAACCGACTTACTTTCCCTAACAGAGTGGCTAACTGGTAATGACAAGCTAAATCGTATTGGCGGTAGAAATAAACTAGCTACATTGATAGACCGCACCGTATCATCAGTAAATATTGATATGTTAGCGGATTTAGTCATGGATAAGTATCTGCGTAGACAATTAATTAAAGCAGGTAATGAAATTGTCAAATTAGGATTTGAGACCCAGACAGAATTACCAATAGTTTTAGATCAAGCAGAGCAGAAGGTTTTTGGAATTACCCAAGAAAAACCCCAGGAGGGACTAGTTCACATTTCGGATACCCTAGTTCATACCTTTCAGGAAATTGAAACCCGTCATGAAGGAGTTGCTTTACCGGGTATTCCTAGTGGTTTTTATGATTTGGACGCCATGACCAGCGGTTTTCAGCGTTCTGATTTAATTATCGTCGCGGGTAGACCTTCTATGGGGAAGTGTGTAAGTTATGACTCGGAAATAGTCTTAGCAGATGGAGAAATTGTCACCATTGAAGAGTTATACAACCGAAAGGGGGGTATGGTATTAACCCTGAACCCAAATTGGAAATTTAGTTTTACTCAACCCTGTGGATTTGTCAACGATGGCATAAAACCAGTTTTTCGGGTTACAACTGCATTAGGTCGTTCTATTGATACCACCATTACTCATCCTTACTTAACCCCAACCGGATGGCAAAAGTTAGCAGATCTCAAACCAGGTGCTAAAATAGCAGTTCCCGCTCAAATCAATGTCTTTGGTAAGGAAAAAATTGGTGATGGTCAGCTCAAAATTATAGCCCATTGTTTGGGAAATGGCAATATGGAGAAAACCATACCTCCCATAGTTTTTAAATTAGGGCGATCGCAAATAGCTTTGTTTTTAAATCAGTTATTCATCAGTAATATAGAGCATGAAGGTCACACCTTAGCTATCAAAGAAAAATTACAGACGACCTATAGAACAAACCAGGAGAAACTAGCAAGACAGATTCAACATTTATTATTAAGATTTGGCATAATTGCCAGATTAGGAAAAGGCTATAACAAAGAGCAAACTACCCAAACCACTTGGCAAGTGGAAATTACAGAACCCCTTTCCATCGAGAGATTCGAGATTGGTGTTGTAGCGCAAACATTAGAACCAATAGAAACCCAGACAGACTGTGAAATCTACTGGGATGAAATCATAGCCATTGAGAACTTGGGGGAAAAACGGGTCTATGACCTAACCATACCACATACTCATAACTTTATAGCCAATGACATTTGTGTGCATAACACTGCATTTTGTTTAAATCTAGCCCATAACATTGCCGTAGGCTATAAATTACCGGTAGCAGTGTTCAGTTTAGAAATGTCTAAAGAGCAGCTAGTACAAAGATTATTAGCTAGTGAGGCCCAAATTGAAACCGGTTATTTAAGAAGCGGGAGGATCAGTCAAACCCAATGGGAACCCCTAAGTCGCGCTATTAGTTTGCTATCAGAAATGCCCGTTTTTATTGATGACACCCCCAATATTACCATCACCCAAATGCGGAGTCAAGCTAGAAAACTACAAGCACAACAGAATTCCAAACTAGGTCTAATCGTTATAGACTACCTGCAACTAATGGAAGGTGCGGGAGACAATCGTGTACAGGAATTATCCAAAATTACCCGTTCTCTCAAGGGTTTAGCCAGGGAATTATCAGTTCCCATAATTGCCCTATCTCAGTTGAGTAGAAGTGTGGAAGCTAGAACTAATAAACGTCCTATGTTGTCAGACCTGCGAGAATCTGGTTCCATTGAACAAGATGCGGATTTAGTTATTATGCTTTACCGCGAAGAATATTATGCACCCGATACCCCCGATCGCGGTATAGCAGAAGTTATTATTGCCAAACATCGCAATGGTCCCACGGGAACAGTTAAACTTCTATTTGACCCCCAATTTACAAAATTTAAAAATCTAGCCAAACCTAAGACCTATTAAAATTATTAGTTGAAAGCAGAAAATCTGGATTTACCGAAACCGTATAATCCCCATGAAAACCACACCTATCAGTAAGGCTATTAATTGACTCCCATAGCTGCAATTATTAAACCCACCCGGAATATTTAATCCACCAATTCCATAAAAAAATTGTTGGATAAACCACCAGAATAAATAAAACATTGCGGGAATTTCCAGGGGAATAAAAACAATTACCAACGGTAAAACAGAATAGATTTTAATTTGGGGAAATTGCATAATATAAGCACCTACAATACAGGCGATCGCCCCAGTGCTACCTATAACTGGTGCTGTTAACTGCGGTTGGGCAAAAATCTCTATTATTCCTACCAGCACGCCAGCAGTTAAATATAACAGCAAGAATTGATACGACCCTATGGTTCTTTCTAATGTTCTTCCGAATACCCACAAAAATAACATATTACCCAGCAGCTGGGCAAAACTACCATGTATAAATAGGGAAACGGGTAGGGTGAATAATTGCCACCCTACAACCACCCAAGCAGCTAAACTGTCATCAATAGCACTGGAGATTGTTCGGGAGAATTCTCGAGGAATAGTAGTCCAACTATTGATAAAGTTACCTAGTTGACCATTGACATCCCACATAAGTTGCGCACAAAATATGACTAGGCTAATACCAATTATCACATAAGTAATATTCGGCTTTTTTAAGCTATAAAAGTTATCAGTAATAGGAATCATAATTGTGCTTAGAAACTGTCTGCTGATTTTTAATCATTTTTACACACTTTGATCTGGTTTCGATACTGTTATCTCGCTTTTTATTATAGTTGCAAATTTAATCGAAAACTCAGTTTAATTGTATCCAATATTAATATACATATACAGCAAAAAATACAAGGTAGTAGTATAAAATTTTAGTTAGATATTCTCTAGATTATACATATACCACACGGAGATAAATTTGAGTGAGGTGTTCATATATACAACTGCAGCGTTAGCCAAAAATAGTTGATAAAAGGGGACTAATGAAGGAAAATCCGTCAATTACTTGAGAATTAATTTTCAGAGTGGTTGTGGTATTTATTGACTCTAGCTATATCTTGGTATGGAAAAGACAAAACATTTAGACCTAGAATTACAAGTAAAGAAATGTTAAATATTTGTTTATATATCTAGACCTTACTATCTGAAGGTGATAGATTACTTTCAGCTTTGAAAACTTCTCAGAGCAAAATTTCCCCGCGCGGGGCTTTTTAAGAAAAATAACAGTCTGAAATAGGAGTGCTGAGTGAGTCAAAAATCAAATGTGCTTTGCTTCGATGGAAAAGACAATCATGTAGTTTTACCAACAGACAATACTGATTACTCCCAGGGGTTTACGGTAGAAGCATGGGTCTGGTACGGTAGTTTTGAACAGCATTGGTCAAGAATTGTTGAGTTTGGCAACGGACCAGGACAGAAAAATATTGTCTTAGGTCATGCAGGAAAATCTAATTCCCTGGGATTCCATCTTGTTGGTACTAGTACGGGGGGATATGCTTTTGAAGTTCCTAACTCCTTAGAGATAGGTAAGTGGACACACGTAGCTGCTACCATCAATAAATCCGGGGAGGCTAAACTCTACAAGAATGGTAAATTGCTTCAAACAAAACCATTCCGTCTTCCAGACAATGTGGTTCGCAAGCTAAACTACATAGGAAAGAGTAGCTGGTCAAACGATGGTTACTTTGAAGGTAAAATGGCTGAGGTCAGGTTGTGGAACATTGCCCGCACCCCAGAGGAAATTGAACAAAACATGAACCGCCGCCTAAGTGGAAGTGAAGCGGGATTGGTAGCTTATTACCCTTTAAATGGGGATGCCAATGATAAAACCAAAAATGCTAAGCATGGTGCCATTCTTGGCGCTACTTGGCAAAAGGAAGAACTCCCTATTCAGGAGCCTAATGTGAATCAAAATCAAACAACAACTACAACAACATTTATTACACCCGATAGATTGTTACCAAAATATGATGTGGTAATAGTTGGAGCTGGTGTGGCTGGAGCCATTGTTGCTAAACGATTAAGTCAGCAGGGCAAAACCGTCTTAATTCTGGAAGCGGGAGAGGCTAAGGACTTAACCCTTTCAGGATTTCAACATTATTTGGATACCTTCTATGGATCCACAGAAAAGCATCCCAACTCTCCCTATCCAGAAAACCACTATGTCCAAAGTCCCATGGACGATAATGGGTATTTTGTAGAAAAGGGTCCCATGACTCTTGGAGGTTCTTACACTAGGGTTCTAGGGGGAACAACCATGCACTGGGAAGCGAAGACACCGAGAATGTTACCCAATGATTTCAAGACCAAAAGCCTCTATGGACAGGGTCTGGATTGGCCGATTTCTTATGACGACCTGATGCCTTATTATCAACAAGCAGAGTATGAAATAGGGGTTTCTGGAGATGTAGAAGAGCAGAAAAGCCTAGGTCTCAAATTTGAAGATGGATACGTCTTTCCCATGGAAAAGATGCCACCATCATTCCTAGACCAGAAAGTTATAGAAAAGGTGGATGGCACAAAGGTTCAGGTGTGTGGTGAAACCGTAGAGTTAAAATTCTCTACCTTCCCCCAGGGACGTAATGGCATACCCAATCCTAAGTATGATCATGGTAATTTATTTGTGCCGCAAGGGGTTAGCAGTGTCACTCCTGTTCAATATGGAGAACGTTGTCAAGGGAACGCTAATTGTGTGCCAATTTGTCCCGCCCAAGCTAAATACGATGCTCGCCGTACTCTAGCAAGAGCTCTAGAAACAGGTCGTGTTCACATATTACCAAAAGCAGTAGCTTTCCATATCAACTACAATCGCGAAAATGGGCGTATAGAAAGCATTGAGTACAAGTACTATGGAAATGAAAAAACCGGTTCCATTGACTCTCCTCTAAAAGTTGAGGGGACATTGTTTGTGCTAGCAGCAAATGCTGTGGAAAATGCCCGGCTCATGCTGTCTTGTAATTTACCTAATACAAGTGATATGATTGGGCGCCATTTGATGGATCACCCCTTCGTTTTAGCTTGGGCTTTGATGCCAGAAGTAACTGGAACTATGCGTGGACCTTTGGTAACTTCAGGTATTGGCACTTTGCGAGATGGAACATTCCGTGCCAAACAATCTGGATTTGCTATGGATATTCACAATGATGGTTGGGGATGGGCAACCGGATCCCCTGATACGGAATTATTTGATGCTGTTGATCACAAAAATAAATATGGTGCGGAATTGCGCGAAACTCTGATTAATAGAATCTCGCGTCAACTGTTACTAGCATTTATGTGTGAAATGCCTCCCGATATCAGTAACCGTGTAACCATAGATCCGAAGTACAAGGATAAGCTGGGTAATTATCGCCCGGTAATTAATTATAACCTGCCAGATTATTCTTTAAGAACTTTGGCCTATACCAGAAAAGTTTCCCGTCTGATGTTCCAGCGTTTGGGTGCTGAGGACTATACCCACTATGACCCCAAGGATCCCGGATATTTTGAATTTGAAGGATCGGGTTACGTTTACAAGGGTGGAAACCACTTCTCCGGTACCCATATTATGGGAACTACCCCCCAAAACTCAGTGGTGGATCAAAATCTAAAGTCTTGGGATCATCCTAATCTCTATTTAGTCGGCTCAGGTAGTATGCCCACAATTGGTACATCTAATACCACTGTGACAATTGCTGCCCTCACTTTTAAAGCTGCTGAACAGATGCTCAAAGAGTTATAAGTCTTTGTCAGGAAATTTTTTGGGGGTATTGTTAGTCCTCCTTTCTGAATTCAGAACAGATTATTACTGAGAAAATACTGGGAGAAATATGTCCACACAAACTGGTTATACACTGATTAAGACAGTAGAGAATCTGCATTTCTATCTCAAGCAGGCACTTAGACTGGAACACGCAACAATCCCCCCTTACTTGACGGCTTTGTATTCTATCAAACCCGGCAAGAATGTGGACGCTTTTCATATTATTCGACAGGTAGCTGTAGAAGAAATGCTGCACCTGAGTTTAGTGTCTAATGTGTTGAATGCGGTGGGAGGGAGTCTTAAAGGTACTCTGACACACCCAGATTTTATCCCCAACTACCCAACTCCTATTCCCACTGGAGCAAGTGACTTCGAAGTCGATTTAATAAAATTCTCTCCTCAGGCGATCGCTACCTTCATGAAGATCGAGCGTGCAGAAGAGGTAGAAGAGGATAAACCCCTAGTGGTAGCTCGAGAAACACAAGAGAAACAGAACTTCCTCACTATTCATGAGGGCAATCCTGCCAATACTTTTTATAGCATTGGACTCTTCTATGCAGAAATTATTCGTGGTCTCAATGCCTTGTATAAGGAAAAAGGAGATGCCTTATTCTGTGGAGATCCTAAGTTACAGATTACCCCTGAATACTATTACAACGGTGGTGGGGATATCATTGAAGTGACAGATTTACGTTCAGCTATCCGCGCCATCAGAATTATTCAGGAACAAGGGGAAGGTTCGAGAATTGGGGCTATCTATGATGCGGAAAGAGAAATGGCCCACTTCTATCGTTTTGAGCAGCTCACACAGACTAAGTTTTATACCATTAACCATGACGATCCTTTAGAATCTGACTCACCCCACAAACCATCTGGGGAGTCTTTAAAAGTCAATTGGGACGAGGTTTATCCAATTAAAACCAATGCCACACTAGCAGACTATCCGGAAGGAGAACTGCGTCAAGCAGCAGTAGCATTCCAAAAAGAGTACAGCAAATTTTTGGCAGAGATTGAAGCCTCTTTTACAGGAGAGCGGGAGAAATTGATCCCAGCAGTAGGGGCTATGTTCCGCCTCAAAGAACTTGCTGCCCAATTGATCCGTAATCCGATCCCCGGAAATGCTGAAGGACTTCATGGTGCTCCTGTGTTCCGAGTCATACCTAATATTCAAGATCCACAAAAACGCTATCCTTGGTAAAAGACTATGGGTGATAACTGTCTGACACTGTTTAATAACCGCACCAAGTGTTAGAGCAGACAGGTAATCCAGGGTAAGTAAATTTGACCGATTGAAAAAATGTGACGATGTTCTTGTAGAGGTAAACAACAGATGGGCAATCAAAAACCCGAGTTGGTAGGGTATTTTCTGGATTTATCAGTGGTTTTAACTGGGTTTTCTCGATTTCATCTTCAAGGAACCGGACAAACCAGTCTTTACTTTGACACGGTAAATAGTGTGGTAGGAGAGAGAATTTTTGAGGAGTTATTAACTACCTTTCACAACCTTAATTCTCAAGCTCAGGGAAAAGAATCAATCCTTACCCAAGGATTGCGGTTGAATATATTAGGGTCAGAAAAATTGGGACCAATTGCCCGGAATATCATTAAGCTCTGGTACTTGTCCACATGGTATCAATTACCTCAAGAGTGGCGAGATGTTTATGGCACAATGCCCAATGATAAAACCTTTATCCCCGCATCTGCTGCTTATCCTGAGGGATTACTCTGGCCAGCTGTTGGTGTGAACCCCAAAGGAGCTAAAGGTCAAGGATATGGTACTTGGAGTGAACCTCCCTTGGTAACTCTGGATCAGAAATAACCATAGTGTTGATCTTTCCCTAACCGCACTTCATCCAATAAGTATTCTCCCCAAACAAAAATGAACATTGTATCTTGCTTGCGTAAAGGTTCCGCAATTGCTCTGGCCGTAATTCTTAGTCTGACAGTATTCAGCTTGCCAGCTCGGGCTTTTGTTTGCAAAGACTATAATAAGCTCCTGGAAACAAATTCCTGTGTTGGTTGTGATTTATCAAACCTAGACTTGGCAGGAAAGGACTTATATGGCAGCGCACTAAGTAATGCCAATCTCTCTAACACTAACCTTTCTAAGGCTCTGATGAATGATGCCAAGCTAGATGGAGCAAACTTGACGGGTGCTAATTTATCCGATGGCAATTTGACTGGTATAGTTTTATCAGGGGCCAACCTAACAAGTGCTAACCTCTTCCATGCGGAATTGTATAACGCCTTGCTAGATAAAGCCAACTTGTTCCGGGCAAATTTAAGTAGTTCTGATTTGAATTCAGCAATTGTCTCCGATGCTAATTTAACCGAAGCTGTGGTAAAGTCTGCAAACTTAGAAAAGGTTAACCTCTCCCGTTCTAACCTATCAGGCACAGATTTTTCTGAAAGTAAGATGCGAAGAGCAAAATTATCAAAGGCGATTCTTCAGGGAGCTAAATTCATTAAAACCGACTTATTTGAGTCCACAATGCCTGACAGTACTATTTACAATGGCGATCTGTCTAAATTCGGCGCCTTGAAATAAAACAACCAAAAAACTACCAAAACTAATACCGCAGAGTTTTTATATGTTCTAAGAGCATGATTAGAATACATTTTTACAAGCGGTATGAAAGGTAACTTAATCAACACCAATTATTGACTTAGGGTACAAGAACCATGTTGTCAAAAATTAGCAGGATCTTTCGTTTATCAATAGTTTTAGCTACTTTACTGTTAGTTGGCATTACTAGCTTGCCACTAACCGTAATGGCTGCTACCAGTGATTCCAATTCAGTATTAGTGTCCCTGGTTTCCTCTACAACCAAACCCCTGTTGGATCCCACATTTGATAGTACAAAAGTGAAGTTAGGTATTACACCAACAGGGTGGAGCAACAGTGATGATTTAACTATTGATCTCAATCCCCCCATTCCATACCAACAAATCCTCAGCGAAATTGCACTGTCGGGTTATAAGGGCACACAAAATGCACCTAAATTTCCGAAAGCGCTTGTGGATTTACAAAGGGAATTAAATATTAGGGGACTGAGAATTTCTGAGCCTTGGGTAGGAACTGAATTTACCATAGGCAAAGGTAAAGAGACCTTTGATGAATTAGAGAAACAAATAGCCTTCATGAAAGCGATGGGAGGCAACACCATAGTCGTGGCTGAATTAGGTGGTGCTGTTCATCAGCAAAAAGTTCTGGACGAGAACGGTGTGGATAAAGGTGTGGATCCATTAGTCAACAGACCTCGTTTTGATGGTAAACAATGGTCTGATTTATTAGCGGGTTTGAATCAAATGGGTAAAAGGGCCAAAGAAGAAGGTATGCAGTTAATGTATCATCCTCATATTGGCACTGGAGTAGAAAACGCTCAGGATATTTGCCGGTTGATGGCTGGCACTAACCCTGAATATGTAAACTTGCTCCTAGATACTGGTCACTTGTACTATGCAGGAGTTAACCCTCTAACCATAGCAAAACAACATGCCAATCGAATTAAGCACGTGCACCTGAAGAATATTCGCCAGTCGGTATTAGATGATTCTAGGAAGACTGGTCGGAGCTTTTTAAATTCCATTCGTGCAGGAATATTTACTGTTCCTGGAGATCCCAATGGTGCCATTGATTTTCAGCCCATTTTACAAGAACTTGCCAAGGTTAACTACCAAGGATGGTTAATGGTGGAAGCTGAGCAAGATCCTAACAAGGCTGAGCCATTGCAATACGCACTTATGGCTCGTCAATACCTGCAAAAACTAATAGGTTTTTAGTTTTTCCTTTTAGTTTATTCAACTAGTTTTTGAGTGGGGAGTAGAAACTAATCTAGTTCTACTCTCACATAACCAGGAATCAGGAATAGAATTATGCAAGTTCAGAATTTGAGTGATGTAGAAGAAATTAAGAAAGTGTTTGAGAGCGATTATGCAGATGCCATGAGATTACGTAATCCTGATGTTTATACTCAAATGTATACGCAGGATGCCGTTTGGATGCCACCAAATGATACGAACCGTTGCGGAGCTGCTAATATTAAGCTGGGATTTATGAATCAGATCGCTGATAAATATATAGATCCAAAATTTACGGCCGAAGAAATCAGGGTTATTGGCGATTTAGGTTATGTAATAGGCTTTTCCATAGCCCAAATTACTCCCATAGCTGGTGGTCCTACCAAAACTGTTCGTTTTCATGCATTATGGATAATGAAAAGGCAAAATGGGAAATGGAAAATTGATCGCCAAATTTGGAATAACAAACCCTAATTAAGTTAGTTGATAACCCCAGGCTAGGATTTTAAACCCCAAAATACTCCTTCATTAGACTTACCAACCCAACTAAATTTTTGTGAGTAGATAATATATGAGTGGCAAAGAAATTTACTTTAGTTTTTTCATGTTCACAAGCAATGTGAAACCCCATGATGAGCAGTACCGGGAGACTGTCGTTCGACATATTAAAGAGCTAGCAAGTTATGGTTATACGGGATTTGAGTTTCCCATTGCTGCACCAAAGGAGACAGAACATGTATCAGCAAAATACGCAGAAGACTTAGTTAACTATACCAACTTGCGCCGTCATTTAGATCAACAGGGATTAAGTCACATTAAAATTAGTACTAATGTTGGAGTTACTCCCACAGCAGATCCCAGTTCATCAAACCCAGAAACACAAAGAAAAGCATTAGAATACTTGAAATCAAGGGTTGATATTACCCAAGCATTGGGTGGTGAAATCATGATGGGTCCAATTATTGTTCCCTACGCTGCTTTTCCTGAAAAACCATCTAGTGGAAAAGAACCTAAAAAAGAGTATTTTTGGAGTGATGAACTACAAGAACAGCTAAAAAACCGTTATGACAACGCCCGACCAATCCTAAATGAGTTAGGTAAGTACGCGGAAACGAAGAAAGTTAAATTAGCCATTGAACCAATTACCCACTGGGAAACGCCAGCACCGAATAAACTATCTCAATTAATTCAGTTTTTGGGAGGAGTACAAAGTAAACAGGTAGGAGTAGTTATTGATAGTGCCCATGAAATTTTAGACGGGGATGGGCCAGAAATATTTAAAACTCAAGTAGAACACCTAGCTCGTGAAGGAAGACTCCATTATATCCAAATATCTCCTCCAGACAGGGGTGCTGTGCACACTAGTTGGATCCCCTGGCAATCATTTTTAGAACCAATTGTACCGGTCTACAAAGGACCTTTTTCCATTGAAGTTTTTAATGCCATTCCTGAATTTCAGGAGTTACTCCGACTCACTAGACGTAAGTTTTGGATTCCTGGTGAAGACAGTGCAAATGCTTACCCGAGCGCCTATCAAATTGCAAAATCAGCCATTGAAATTACCCAAAAACAATTGAGCAAAATACAATCCAAGTAGTCAAAAATAATGGTATTGAAAAATAACAGGTCGGTTAACATTCTATCAGTTTTTCTGACTTTTTTCCTGGCTTTGGCCCTCATCCTATGTGGGGTTGAGGAAACAATAGCATTGCCAGCAGTTGGATGCGAAAAAGAAATGGGAGCATGGGAAACTATTCCTCTTGCACCACCAGAAAACCGGATGCAGTCCATTCATACCATCGTTCTCCCCAATGGTAAGGTATTAACCTTGAATGGAAGTAGCTTTCGTACTACTCTAACCAAAGATGAAAATGGCAATAACAAGTTTATTGAGGGAGTAGATGTCACAGACAATAAGATAGTTGACAATACTAGTTTGTTTGATCCAGTTAGTGGAAAATTTAAGCGTATTTCCACTCCGCCTGCTATGCAATTTGGTGAGAGTAATGATTTATTCTGCTCTGGTCATTTACAATTAGCAGATGGTAATGTTCTATTTATTGGTGGTACTGGACGCTATTATCCAGGGGGAGCATTTACCGGTTCTAGACAAGTAAATATATATGACTGGAAGACTGATAAATGGTCTACTGTAGGTCAATTAAAACAAGGAAGATGGTATCCCAGTTTAATTCCCTTAGCTGATGGTAAGGTGGTGATTTTCTCCGGTCTGAAGCTAGATGCTCCTAACCAGATTAACCCTAGTTTGGAAATCTACGATCCCAAAACCCAGAAATTTTCCTATGTTGACCTGACAAGAATTAAAAACAGTCCCTTCAACACTAAACTCAAGGATGTTGATAGCTACGACACGATAGACCTTTATCCTAGAGTATTTCCTACCAAAGATGGTAGACTACTAATTACTGGAGATGATGGTGGTATTGGCGGAGTTTTAGTCTCCCAGTCCAGCAAAAAAACCTATTTGATGTCTATCAAAGAAAATGCTGATGGCAGTTTCGCAGTCAGTTTTGAAATAGGTCCAGAAAAAGCTGAAACATCTAAAGCCTATGGAACTGCTATACAGGTTCCCAATAGCGAAGATGTGCTCTTACTAGGCGGAATTATCGGCACAAACGATATTAACTTTGGTAGAGGGGGAAACACAAAAGGATTTCCTGCTGGTTCTAGAGTTGCTGATAGCTTGCAACGCTGGGTATCTCCGGACAAGAGTGGAGAGAAAAATGGCAAATGGGAAATAGTCAATCACTTTCTTGACAAACCTAGAGCCAATTTAGAAGCAGTAATTCTACCTACCAAAGAGATTTTAGTGGTCAATGGTGGTCAATATCCGGAATACAAACCCGTATATGAACCTTTGTTAATGACACCTAATCCTGAAGCCCCCGGGGGTTATACTACCAAGAGTATGAACCCTGCTAACTTGCCTAGACTATACCATAATGGGGCGGTTTTATTGCCCGATGCTCGTGTTCTAGTTATTGGTGGTAATGCCAATAGGGCTTCACTAGAGAAAGATGGAACTGTACACGTTAATGCGGTCAGAGATCCACAAACATATTACAAGTTTCCTGAGTTAAAGGACAAATCTGGTCAAAAGAAAGAATTTACGGTCGATGAGTATTACAAATCTCCTCAAAGTTACTTTCTAGAAGGAGATAGCGAACCCTTTGTGCCAGCGGAAATTTGGCAAGCTGAAATATTTAGTCCGCCCTATTTATTCAAAAGTGGACCACGGCCTGAAATACTTGATGCTCCAACAACCGTGGTATATGGCAAACCTGGAGTATTATTTGTCAAAAATGCTAGTGCAACAGGTTCTGTGGTTTTAGTTAAGCTAGGAGCAGTTACTCATTCCTTCGACTATGGACAAAAGTTGGCAGAATTGTGGAATGTAAGACTGATCACAACTGCAAAAGACTCATCTAGTCCATCTAATATTGTCTTCAGAGCTCCGGAAAATGCTAATCTCTACCCCCCGGGTTACTACATGATCTTTTACCTAAATGATGTAGGTAAACCTTCTATGGCCAAGATGGTAAAACTGGAAGCTGCTAGCTAGGTGACAATCAGCACAGGAGGACCCTAGGGTCCTCTCTCAGAGTAAATCAACTAACATCTACGAAAAAGAACAAACCATGGGACTAAAAGAAGAAGATTTACGGAAATTGCCAGAAGACGGCATAGACCCAGAAAATCCTGGCAAATACGGGGGGTTACTGGAAGATTTACAGGGTAATATCCTCAGGGGACATGGACGTGACCATAGCGTTCACCTATTTGTGGAGTTTAAACCAGATAAAACCATTGAGGTTAAGCAATGGATTGAGGATTTTGCCAAAAAGTATTTAAAATCTGCTAAGCAGCAATCGGATGAAGCAGTAAACTATCGGCAAAAGAGAATATCAGGTGGATTATTCACCAACTTTTTCTTATCATGTAAAGGTTATGAATATTTAGAAATTGAACCCTTTTTGATTCCCGCAGACAACCCATTCCGTCAGGGAATGAAAAATGAGGACATCAGAGCTGTTTTAGGAGATCCAAAAATTGATAAGTGGGAACCTGGATTTCAACAGCAAATTCACGGATTAATCCTTATTGCGGATGATGACATTATTGCCCTGCTGCAAGGGGTAAATCAAATGATGCAATCACTACGCAAAGTGGCTAGTATTGTGCATCGAGAAGACGGATTTATCCTGCGAAATCAAGCGGGACAAATCGTTGAGCACTTTGGCTTCGTCGACGGTTTGAGCCAACCTATCTTTTTAAAGCGAGATGTTGTCCGCTCCCGTGTTCAAGATGGTGGTTTTAGCCAATGGGACTCCAGAGCTTCTCTGGATATTATTTTGACTCCAGACCCCAATGGCAAAAAGGAGGATAGCTATGGTAGCTACCTAGTATATCGCAAGCTAGAACAAAATATTAAGGCGTTTCGACAATCACAGGAAGAATTAGCTAATGCTCTTAAGGTGAAAGAGGACTTAGCAGGAGCTTTAGTTGTAGGTCGTTTCTATGATGGCACTCCAGTGACTCTTACAGATATACCAACTTTTTTACACAATCCAACTAATAACTTTAATTATGATGAGGATCTTACTGCAACTAAATGCCCATTTCATGCCCACGTGCGCAAAATGAACCCCCGTGGAGACACAGGAAAAGTGGTGTCTTCTCCCGGATTTGATGAAGCTTTGGCCGTGGAGAGAAAACATCGTATTGCCCGAAGGGGAGTTAGTTATGGAACTAATAATCCCATACAGGAACCAGAAGAGGGTTCAGGGCTACTATTTATGTGTTTTCAAGCGGATATTGAAAACCAGTTCAATTTCATGCAAACCAGATGGGCAAATGCTGGGGGTTTTGTTCAGGCTAATGTTGGACCAGATCCCCTCATTGGTCAACCAGAAGGAACACAAAAGTGGCCAATAACTTGGGGACAGGCTAAAACTTTACAGCACCCGTTTAAACTATGGGTAAATATGAAAGGAGGAGAGTATTTTTTTGCTCCTAGTATTAGTTTCCTCCAAAATATTACAACTTGTTAACCAACAATGATGCCAAAATAACTATGTTAAAATCATGACATTACAACAGTTTGAGGGTGGAGGGTGGGTAGTGGAGCAATCAACATAAGTAGATTTTGAGTTTTTAATTTACTATCTACTAATGTGATATTAATAATAGTTAGTATTTAATACGACTATTACTTGTGCCGATGACAATTGATGAGTTAAGTGTTCTCCTTGTTTTCAACCTTATGCGAAAGTCAAAGTTATCAATTTTACTGGCATCACTTGTTTTTGCCTGTGTATCTCTAGGTTCAGTATTTCTAGATCCTGGAATTGTTTTAGCGGAAAATGCACCTTGTGCACCTGGAGCTTCCTCCTTGTGGGCAACCTCAGTCAAGGATTTTGTGGGTACTTCAGCCAGCAAAAAATCCAATGTTTATTTCACTGGTGGAGAAGGTATTTTAACAGAGGTGTTTTATCCCACTGTGGATAACGTGCAAAATGTTGACTTGCAATTTTTAGTCACCGATGCCAAAAGAACCTGGGGTGACGAAGAGCGCAAGCAAGACCATAAAGTTACTCAGGTTAATAAACGCTCCATGGTGTGGGAAGTAACAACTACAGATAAAGACAAACGTTGGAAAATTACTAAGAGATTTTTTAGTGATCCCAATCGTCCTACTGTAATTGAAAGAGTTACTTTCGCTACTCTTGAACCAGGAAAGACAGTCCAAGACTATAACCTCTACCTGCTGAATAATCCATCTATCAACAATTCGGGTAGTGGTAGTGCTGCTAATACTTGTAGTGGACCACAAGCAACGGGTGGAGATAACTCTCGCACTCTGTCATCCAATGGTCGAACCTTTTTAGCCGCTTCCGAGCCTAATTCTACCTCTTCAGCTGTCACTACTTCCCTACCTTGGAAGACCGTTGGTGGCACTTTAATGGTGTCTAATGGGTTTGTGGCTCAAAACGATGGCTATACAGACCTTTTTGTTGGAGCAGGCGATAAAACCATGGACTGGCATTATGATAATGCTGTTGGTGGAAACGTTGCTCAAATTGGCTGGGTAGATTTTGGCAATACCACTGATACCAAGATTTCTTTTGACGTGGCACTGGCATTTGGTAACAGTGAGCAAGCTGCCATGGATGTAGCAAATGCTACTCTAAATAGTGATTTGGCTGCGGTAGAAAATGATTACACCAAAGAATGGGTAGCTTATACTGCTAAACTCAGTGATCAAAATGGATTGGCTGATGACCAGTACTACCTAGCAGCAATGAATCTGAAGAGTATTCAAGACAAGAGTAATGGTGCGATGGTAGCAGGACCTGCTACACCTTGGGGAGAAACTAACACTGATAAAAATCAAGGTGGTTACCACCTGGTTTGGCCCCGTGACTTGTTCAAATTTGCTAGTTCTTTGATTGCTGCTGGTGATACAGAGTCAGCTAATGAAGCTGTTGACTATTTCTTCAATGTTCAGATGCAGACTACTACCAGTGATGATCCCTATTCTCGTCCTGGTCGTTTTCCACAAAATAACTATGTAGATGGTAGGATATACTGGAATGGCACCCAGATGGACCAAACTGGAATGCCCATCATCTTGGCTTGGAAACTTAACCGCACGGATTTGTGGCCTAAAATCAAGTTAGCAGCTGAATATTTAGCCAAATATGGACCCTATACTCAGCAAGAACGCTGGGAAGAAATGCGTGGTTATTCACCTTCCACCATTGCTGCTGAAATTGCAGGATTAGTCTGTGCAGCTGACTTGGCTAAAAAATCCAATGATCCAGGTGCGGCTGAGTATTATCTCAAAAAAGCCGATGAGTGGCGTAATAACGTTGCCAATTGGACATTTACAACTACTGGTTATCATGGTAATAAACAGTATTATGTAAGAATCACCAGCGATAAAAATCCCAATGATGGTGTGCAACTGACCTATGGTAATGGTGGTGGAACACATGATCAGCGCTACATCATTGATGGTGGCTTTTTAGAGTTGGTACGTTTAGGGGTGATGAGTGCCAACGACTGGACAATTCTAGAAACCATTCCTGAATATGATGAAATTTTGAAACAAACCATTTCTAAGGATGGTGTAGAAGCGGAAGCTTGGTTCCGGTATAACTACGATGGCTATGGTGAATACAATGACGACCGTAATTTTGATACTAGTGGTCGTGGTCGTCTGTGGCCAATTTTCACCGCTGAACGTGGGATTTACGAAATTGCTAAATCTGGTAATGGGTGTGCTGGTCAAAAATATCTGAAAGATCTGAAAGTCATGTCTTCAGAAGCAGGATTTATTCCTGAGCAAGTTTGGAATAACAGCACTACCATTACAGGTTGGGAAACAATTACTCCCGCATCTCATCTTCCTGGCACTTCCACACGCTCTATACGTCCTCTTAGCTGGGCTATGGGTGAATATATTAACCTGATTGTAGCCGTTAAAGATGGTAAGAGTGATGCTCCGGATGTAGTTTGTCAACGCTACGCTTGTGACAAACCCCAAACTGATGTGACTTTCACCGCTAAAAATGCAACCACAAAACCAGGTGAGAATGTGTATTTGGTTGGCAATAGTCCCTTACTAGGCAATTGGGAACCCACTTCCGGTGTTAAGCTCTCTGCGGTTAGTTATCCTACCTGGAGCGTTAAGGTCTCCTTACCTGCGTCTACTAGCTTTGAGTACAAGTTTGTCAAAGTTGATGCCAATGGTAAAACTATCTGGGAAGAAGCTGAAAAACACAGTTTACAAACTCCTGTAAGTGGGGAAGTTTCACAAGTCGATAAGTTATAATTCCACTCTTTGTGATCATTTAGATTTTTACCGATCTAAAAATTAACAGTCTCCTTCATACTCCCCACCGTCTAGGATGGGGAGTTTTTTAAATTAAATAACCCTAAATGTTAAAGTGTTTGGGCATAATCGGCAATAATTTAAGGTGTGGTTCAAATTTATGGGAATCTAACTACGAATGAGGGTAATGGTGCGCCCATTAGGACTAATAACCTCCTCCGTACTAATCCTCTCTCCCATGGGTGGTAAACCGGGACGGCGATCGAAAATCACTAACCAACCCGTATCTAATCCTAACCCATCCAGGTATTTATCCAGTTGGGTCAAACCCTTGATTAACGGATCTGACTTTCTTTCACGCCACACCTTTAGTTCCATACCCATCACCACCTTGCCATAGCGTAAACAAATATCCATTCTCCCAGAACCAATGGCATATTCCCGCTCTAACGTACCACCACCATTAACTACCCGATGCAAAAATGCCATCAATACCAAATGGGGAGCAATCTCATGATAGGGCGCACTTCTGAGTAATGGTTCCCCGTGTTGTCGCCAAAACTCTAGAAAAGCATTTAATAGAGCTTGGGGATTTAAACTATTGTCAGTATTTAACCAAGTGGGTTGAATTTGAGGTAAACTGTCCTGACTACCCTGGGATAAAACACGAGGAATCACCTCCTGGTAGATGGGATTGGCAATGGTTAGTCCACCCAAAGGACTACGCTTAACTAAGCCTAAATCTAGCAAAAACCGCCGATCATCCTCTGGGGTATCTG
>NZ_LMVE01000101.1:0-1830 GCF_001432185.1 Cylindrospermopsis sp. CR12
AGTTGGTTTCTGCTGTCGCAAAGCGATCGCAAGCCAAAAATGATGAAGAGGAACAGAAGGAAACAGATACCAGCAATGACCCATAACACCTTGTTCACAGGTGACTGGGTTGAGCAACGTATTGCGAGAACAGACAAGATATGTGAGATATTACTCTCTAATCAAATGAGTGCAGGATTCTTGTATTTTTCATTTATGCTTGACAAGTCGCAAGACTTTACAAAAATTATTAATTATTTTCTGTAAACCTATTGCATATCTGTTCAAATAGTTTTATAATTAGAAAAAAGTAAGGTGACCGAGGTCTCGAACCAAGATTTCCAGATCACCTTACACCCCAAAATAGAGGCAAATAAATTATGGCACAAATTAGAAATTTCATCAGCAGCATTGATGATACTGGAGTGGTTGACTCTAGGGTGGTTTCACAAGCTAGTCACCGGGAACCACTAAAACATCTGTTGATCGGGTCGAAAAAGACGGTAATTAGTACGATTCACTATCTACACGTGCTTGGTTATGCCAATGCAACGGATTGGAGTGATCTGACGCCAACTGGTAATTCTGGGGAAGTGATGAGTATTCTGGTAAGACATATTGTGATTAATTAGTTTTCTACTTAACTCGTGGGTCTTCCCATGAGTTAGAGATATATTAGGGCGATGTCGCGAGAAGGATACTACTCTTGCTGTATATTAGGGCGATTGCGAAGCACTCCCTATGGGAGCTCGCGGGACAAGATGGGAAAAATTAGTGGAGTAGTTTTAAATATGTTACAATTGCTATGAATATAAATTAGTCACATACTAGTCTTATGGTGAATGACAGACAAAGGCCAGATTTATTGATAGAGAAAAGATTGCCAGTGCAAACGTTAAATGAGCAGGTTTATTATGAACATGGAGCAAATCCATTTAAGGGACTGCATCGCTGGTATTCACGCAAACCTTTATCTTTTAGTCGGGCTAGTGTGTTGGCATCTTTGCTACCTGCGGATGTAAGTATGGAGGAATTTGAGGATTTATTGGGTTTAAAACGGGGAGAAGAGGTGAAGCTCTACAAAACACCTCCCTCCCGGGAATTAATTAAGAAGGTGCAAGGTTATTGCGTGGAAGTGTGGGGAAATCCTACTCCGACGGTTTTAGATGCTTTTGCAGGAGGAGGTAGTATACCTTTTGAAGCGGTTAGATATGGATTGAATGTTTTGGCTTCTGATTTAAATTCAGTGGCTGTGGTAACGATGAAAGCAGCTATGGAATATCCGATAAAGTTTGGAGCAGATTTACAAGATGATATTGATAGGTGGGTAAAGTGGGTGGGAGAGGAAGCAGAAAAAAGATTGGCTGAGTTTTTTCCGTCCTTACCAGAGGAAACAGTACAAAATTATTTATGGGCCCACACGGTTGTTTGTCCCCATTGTCAGTCTGTTATTCCTTTAAGTCCTAATTGGTGGTTAAGTAAAACTAGTAATTATGGTGGTAAAGGACAAGCACGAAAAGTGACTAGTGATTGGTATGCAGTAAAACCGATTGGTAATGGTGAGAATAAGCGGGTTGATTTTGAATTAATAAGGGGAAAAAAGGGGAAGGGGACGACGATTGCAACAGATGATGGGGAATATGATCCGGATACTACAACTACTATTGCTCGAAGTGTTGGGAAGTGTCCAAATTGTAATAATACAATTAAACAAGAGTATTTGATGGATTATGCGAAAACTAAAGATTTAGAATATCAACTATACGCGGTGGCCTATAAAAAGGGAAAGGGAAGTCTGGAGTTTAGAATACCAAATGATTTAGATATAAGTGGAGTTGTGAAAGCAAAAGA
>NZ_LMVE01000102.1:0-1934 GCF_001432185.1 Cylindrospermopsis sp. CR12
TAGGGTGTCTATACCACCTCCACCATCATATGTATCGTTACTTACTAATGCGCTCCCTAACAATTCTAGCCTATCATTATTGGTAATTGTCCCTGTGACCCCACTGGTGGTTCCAATGGTGTAACCAGTGCCAGATGCTAGGGTGAAGATGACTGTTTCATCACTTTCCGGTGTGGTGTCAGCGGTGGGGTCAACTGTAACTGTAGCGGTGGATGACCCAGCTGCAAAAGTGACGCTTGTACCAATATTATTGTAGTCACTACCGTTAGTTGCTGTTCCCCCAATGGTATAGTTTACCGCGAGGGTATTAGTTGTGGGACCAGTGCGGGTGAAGGTGTAGACTAGATTGGGTGTGCCGTCTTCTGTAACACTGGTAGGGGAAACAGTTAAGGTAACTTGAGTGTCATCATTGGTAATTGTCCCTGTGACTCCACTGGTGGTTCCAATGGTGTAACCAGTGCCAGATGCTAGGGTGAAGATGACTGTTTCATCACTTTCCGGTGTGGTGTCAGCGGTGGGGTCAACTGTAACTGTAGCGGTGGATGATCCAGCTGCAAAAGTGACGCTTGTACCAATATTATTGTAGTCACTACCGTTAGTTGCTGTTCCCCCAATGGTATAGTTTACCGCGAGGGTATTAGTTGTGGGACCAGTGCGGGTGAAGGTGTAGACTAGATTTGTAGTGCCATCCTCTGCAACACTGCTAGGAGAAACTGCTAGGGTGATGGAGGGGATGTCATCATTGGTAATTGTTCCTGTAGCAGTAACAGTGGTAATAGTGGCATTATTTGAGTTAGAGAGCGTGACTGTAAACCCTTCATCGGATTCAACCATGGTGTCTCCCGACACATTTACCGTGATGGTTTGACCAGTTTCGCCTGCTGCAAAATTCACTGTGCCACTTGGCAGAGTTCCACCAAAATCAGTTGCATCTGCTTGGTTAGTGCCAGACCCGGTGACTGCCCAATTAGCACTGCTAGTACCAGTAGTGTTTCCACTGCGGGTAACAGTGAAGGTAAAAGCTTTGGTTCCTGTATCTCCCTCTAGTTGAACAGCACTACTAGGAGCAATTGCCAAGGTTGTTGGTTGACTACCATCATCATCTAAAATCGTCCCTGTAGCAGTGCGAGTACCAATAGTAGCTCTTGTAGCTGTAGACAAATACACTGTAAAGGTTTCGTTGGGTTCAATGGTGCTGTCTCCTCTGACCCTCAATCTGATTTCTTTTGAGGTTTCTCCAGGTAGAAAGGTCAGAGTTTCTCCTGGTGGAATTGCTCCACCAAAATCCGTGGAGTTAACGAGGTTATCACCAGATGCAGTAACAAACCAATCTACCGTACTTGTATCATTGGTATCTCCTGTTCTATTAACAGTAAATATAAATAATTTGTTACCTGAGTTACCCTCCGTTTGCATACCAAATGTACTAGTAATATCTAAAACTACATCGCTGGTCACATATTTGAAATAGCTACCATTTAGGCTGAATTGTGATGGATTGATTAAACCTTGGGTGTTTTCTAAAACAGCAATTAGTTCATCAGGTTCGCTATCAGGCTTGTTGATGTAGAGGTTAATATTATTACCTGACACTGTGGTCGTGTAATCACTACTGGAACCCAAAAGCTGAATGATATCTTCCTGGGGATTAAAGTCTTTGATGTTCAAGTAGTCAATTTCACCTGCATTGGTAAGATTATAGTCATCATATCCAACCCAACCTGTGGCATCGCCCAGAATAAAAGTGTCCAGCCCTGCTCCCCCGGTGACCGTATCTACCGTACCTAAACCTGGTTTGGCGATATTGGGATTGACTAATATAATCAGGTCATTGCCGTCTCCTCCTGCAATATCATCATTTCCTTCACCCCCAATTAGCTTATCATCTCCACTGTAGCCCCTTAGGTAGTCTGCATAAGCTGTCCCCGTAATCT
>NZ_LMVE01000103.1:0-11786 GCF_001432185.1 Cylindrospermopsis sp. CR12
TCCCTAGGCATTGAGACATATATTTACGCTGATATAGTGTTACCATAGCTCATAATCACACCCTAATTTGTTGATGAAGTGAAATTCTCAGCCCAAAGTAGAAAGTTAAACCCTAATTTAAAGATAATTAATTAGATGTGCGTCTATTTTTATAAGCGGTAATTACTGGTTGCATTCAACCTCTTAATAAAAATGCTGTTAAGGAAATTTGCATACTGGTAGGTTTAATTCCTTCATCCAAAATTAGGTTTAACCTATCCGTATCTTCCACCAACTGAATAATAAATTTCTCATCATCCAAATTTGATTTATCCCCATCTGTATATTCCTTCAAAAGTTTTTGTACAGATTTTCCCTCTTTCCAACTATTCAGTTTTTTCAGCGTACTTTTCACCATAACACGGTCTAAATTACCTGGGAACCTATCTAGCTTATTTAAACGACGTTGTATTTTGGTAATCCGTTCCGAAGTAATATTAATATTTTCTAGGGTTTCTGGTTCCTCTAGTTCTGCACTGCGTTGTTCCTTGAGTTTCACCAGTTCGTCATAAATTGATTCAGCTAATGATATTAAATATTTTGAAGAAAACACATTGTTAGCTGCTGGGGTTTTGATAGCAGTGGCGATCGCCAAACCATAACCATCTTTTTCTCTTGTGATATTGTTCCAAAATAGGGTTTCTTGTTTATTTTTTATAGGTTCACCATTGGGTCCGAAATATCGCACTGTTAGTGCTACTAATCCGGTTGGTTGGTTTGGTTCATTGATTCGACCTAGAGCAATGGGATTTGGTTGGTAATCATCGCCCATTTTTTTTAAAAGTTCACTCAGCTCTTCACTGTGTAATATTTCATTTTGGGTATAAACATCTCGATTGGTTTCTTGTTTTTTATAAGCATCCTCCTGTAAATTACCTTGTTCCATTTTTCTAGCTTTAATTAGACTTTGGATGAAATCCACATATCCTGGTAAAATTTCATCATCAAATAATGTATCACCATAAATAGAAGATCCTAATTTATTAACACTGGAAATAGTAGGAATAGGAGGATGGTCTTCAATATTTGTGATCTTCCCATCTAGTTGAGCTAATTCACCTACTAGTTTTTTATGTAAATTTGTTAATCGAGATGCTTGTCTCAGTAGCTGACTTTCGCTGTTGGCATAATAAATATAAATATGTTCCGTCTTATGTTGTTTCGGTCTATCAATCCTGCCAATTCTTTGCTCTAAAATCATGGGATTCCAAGGCAAATCAATATTAATCAAATAATCCGCATCTTGCAAATTTTGACCCACCGATAAGGTTTCTGAACCAATTAATACTCTAATTTCTTCTTCTGGTTTAGGAAGCTCTTCAGGACTTTTACAGGTAGCATGTGGAGCAAACAATCTAAAGATACTTTGGCGATTGGAAACAACTCGACCTTGTTTAGGTTGTACTACATAAGCAGGACTTACTCTTTGTGGTTTATCTGAATTGTCCGGATAATATAATTTTGTGGAACCAATTAACATCCCAATACCCTTAGCTGCGATCGCACTGTCGCGGGTCATATAATGATAATAATCAATCACAGTATCGCTAAAGGTAGAAATTAGTAGTACCTTATGACCAAGTTTCACTAACTCACGAACTTTTTGGGTAACTTGTTGTTTTTTGTGATCAACCAAAAACTCATTCTTTAATAAGGCGTGAATTTCATCCAATTGTTGTAGGTCTTTTTCACAATCATCTAGCATGCGATTATAAATTTTTTGGGCATTGTCAGGATCATTCTGTAGATTACCTGTGAGAGTATCTATAGAACGTCTTAATTGTTGACGGTTTTGTTCTTGATTTGCTTCATTTTCCTCTTCTTCCTCCTCTTCTTCATAATCCTCATCTTCATAATGATCTAAATAATGATCTAAGAACTTTTCTGAGTTATCTTTTCTATCGGAGTTGAAATTATAGTGGACTAGTAAAAACTCCTTTAGTCCCTCCGCATCAGAAGAAACTGATTCCAAACGTTTCTGCATTTGTTCAATTCGGTAACCAAAACTCCCAATAGTTCTACCCAAGGCATACATACTAGATTCAGCTCTTTGTAAGAAAAAGCGGCGCTGATTGGATAACAAACTACGTTGTTCCACATTACTGGTTAAATAACGAATAGGGTCAGCAAAAGGAATATATAAACTAGTTTCAAACTGGGTGAAAATTTGATTTAGCGCTAATTCAGTACCATCTTCAAATTTTACTGGTAACCATTCCGCCACCCGTTTGGCATACAAGTTTAAATCCGGAGTAGCTTCTCGTAGCATTTGTCTAGTCCGTTGAAGAAACAGTTCCCGATAGGTGCGGCGAAATAGTTCCGTATTGTCCGTAAAATTTTCTACACCACTTTCGCGATTTTGAAACCAGTGGGTTACTTCTGGGGGGAATTTTAAATCATTAAAACCTTCTGGACGACTAATAAAGGGTGAAAGGATATTATAAATATCTTCTCGGCGATTATTCCAGGGAGTGGCGGTCAAAAGCAGAAAATGACGTTGCTTGCCAGTTTTTCTATCTTGTTCTTGTATCTCTAAACAAGTTTTGTGAATACGGTTTCTATAATTGCGAATACCTTCGTGGGCCTCATCAATAATTACTAAGTCTGGTCCCCCAAAACGACCAAAGTTTTCTATAAAACCACCTTTACGACTCATGAGGTTTTTGTTATAGGGTTCGTAATCACGGGATTGAAATAATCCTAATTCTCCCAGTTCCCGTTCCCAGTTGGGATGAAGTTTTTTAGCAGCTATAATAGCAATTTTAGCTTGTGCATTTTGTTGACGATATAGTCTGGCTACAGTAGCAGCTAAACGGGTTTTCCCTAAGCCTACTGCATCTGCACACACAGCTACACCAAAATTTTTCATCACTCTTAAACAATGTTGAGCGCCTGACTTTTGGTGTTCAAAGAGGGTGCTATTATTTAACAGTTCGTCTAATAAATCACTGCGTTCTACTTGAAACTGTTGGGGTTTTTGCCGTGCTAACCAATAAAGAAAGTCACTAGGTGTGCCATGATTACCCGCTAAAATCATTTCTACTGCTCGTTTAAATCCCTCAATTTCTGCAAACTCAGGAATTTCTGGGGAATTAGTGACCACCGGAGGTTTTTTCGGTGCTATTTCATAACTTTGTTCAGTAGTTCTTACCTTAAACTCTTTTAAAACTGTTGGTGGATGGTTTGTGTTTATAGTAATTTGACCGAAAATACGCTCTGGTTCTTTACTATTAATGGTAACTTGTACCAGGTCATTATCAACAATTTGGATTTCTTCTACGCGATCTAGGTTTTGACCGGTAATTTCAACGTTGGTAGTTTTTCCCGAGGGAACGGTGTCAGGGGTGATAGAATCAATAACTGGTGTTTTTAATTGACTGCGACGTTCCTTTTCTGCTAATACTTCTTGGAGGAATTCTAAACTGATATCAAATGCTATATCTTCCCGTTCCCATTCCCTATCAAATTGACGAATGTTCTCTAATATGGTTTCTGTATCCAGTTCATCCCAGGAATATAAAAAAGTGATACTTTCAGCATTTCGAGAATAAGCAGCGCGGGTGAAGTTGTCCGAACCATCATGTTGAATATGATATCCCAGGGAGTCGCTGAGAATACCTGTTTTTTTATGATAAATGGCCCTTTCTGATTCCATTTTGACTAGTTTAATCACCATAAATCCTAGTCTGACTAACTCAGCTAATATTTCTGTGTGATCTAATTCTCTATCTTTTAAATTTCGTAGAAACTCTTGTAAGGTGCGTTGAATAAACTGAGTGCGATAATTAGAGTCATGAAGTTTTTCCAGTTCTTGAACATCGGACTTTTTAGTAAATCCTTGCCAGTCCATTAACAAGCGAATTCTTCCTTCTGCTTGAATAATAGCAGCCAATGGTTCCTCATATAATTTCAGAATACCACTATCAAAGTAAGCTGTGGAACGACGATAAATTTGACTGCGTTCTAATACTTTACTAAAAAATTGATGGTACTTATCCAAATCATTGGGCAGATTGAAGCGCCGCTGACGACCAGAGATTTCTCGGAAACTACCAGTTAATAAGGCTTTTTCTTTAGTGACATTTTCCACATCCAAGAATTTTTCAATAATATCGAGCTTGGATGTTCTCAGTAAGCTGGTGCTGGGTAAGTCATTTTGCTTGATGGGGGTATATGTAAAGACCTTAGCAGCTTTTTGGTCTATTCTTAATAGTTTATAAGTTGTTTGTTTTTTACTAGCACCTAAGAATTTAACAACTTTATGCAGCAGGTTATCTGCATCACGATGTTTGAAAACCAACCAATACTGATTCTCAAGCCCTTTTATGGGTGTACCTTGGATGATGTAGTAAGGACGCTGTTTTCGGATCAGTTCTTGGATAAAGGTGTCCAGCATTTGAGGTTAAAAATATCTAAAAATCACAGGTGCGGTTTGGGGAAATAATTAGTTTGATTGTAGCAGATGAAAAATAACTAATGCAATATTTACTGAATGGGCCAGTTTAGTATGGTTTCGTCATTCTTATGATCATAAATCCCTTCTTCATCAATGGTAAAATCTATATCCGCACAACTCCCCGCTAAATTTAATAACCCCCCAGAATGTAGGGGGAAATTTGCTGATAAAAAAGCCTTGAAAGCATTTTCATCCTGAAAACTTAACATCTGTCTAAATTCATTAAAATTAATCAATCCTTCTAAAAAAGCTTCTAAAGCTAATTTATTCATGACCTTTTCGGATAAATGACCTAATTTATCCCGGAATTTATCTGTTAAGTTATCTGGTATATTGATTGTGATTTGCATAATTATAAAATCTCTTATTTAATTCCACCCACCTACTTAGACTAAACAGAAGAGCGATCGCTTCGGAGATGTCTATTATATTACTTTGATTGTAGCAGATGAAAAATAACTAATGCAATATTTACTGAATGGGCCAGTTTGGTATGGTTTCATCAATTGATTGCATGAGTTTAATAGTTTCCTGTAGTGCTACAATTATGCGCTGATAATGTTGAATATCATTATCAGTTAGGGTGCGTCCCTTACGGTCTTTAAGCCATTTTTGGCAAACTTGATAACCTCCAACATAAAAGTTCCAGACTGGTTCTGGTACTCCCACAAATTTGTCACCTTTTTTGTTGATGACTACTGTGCTTTGGGTATATTTAGGGTGACCGGGATCCACTATTCCATAACCTCCATTTTCGGTGAATTGGGTGATGAGGTTATTTAATTTGGGGGATTTCATCAGGTGTAGTGCTACTAGTTCTTCCCCATATTTTGCCAGTTGAGAGAAGAGGTTTTTGTCACTGGTGATGGGAACTCGGGGAAAATCTATTTTTAAAAATTCAGCGTAGCGGGTGCGGTAGGTGGGGGAGTGGAAGATGGCGTATATGTAGTAGAATATGGTTTCTGGTGTGGGGAGATAACCCAGGTTTATTTCTATTTTTTTTAGAAAGTCTTCTGAAAAGTTGGCTCGTTTTTCTTGTTGGAGTTCTTTGGGGTTGTTTTTATCTGGGTAGAGGTAAAGGGGGAAAACTTGATTAGTTTCACGACTTGTTGTAGAAACAACACAACATTCAACAACTTCTCGGGAAGCCCAGCAATGTCTATAACCTACAGTTGACTGTTGTCTAGACGATAATAAACATAAATTATCTTTACCCGCAACATGATTAACTAATTCACGTCTAGGATAGTCCATTGCTACCGTGCTAAAATAGCATTCTCTCCAATCAAAAGGTCTATATAAACAATTAATTAGCTTATCTTCCCACGTTGGATCATTCCTTACCAGTTGACGTGCTTCTTTTAATTTCCAATCCCTATTATCTTTAACTGGATATTTAGCATAATATTCTTCATCTGAAATACTCTCATTTCGCATCTCAGCAATACGTTTATAAAGTTCCTCTTTTTCAAAATCAATTGCAAAATCATCTCTATGGGTTTTAAATCCGTTAGAATTTACAGGCATAACATCAGTTATTTTAAAATAATCCTCATATTCTGTAAATAAACTTGTATCTTGAGGCCTTAATAAATAGAATTCAGACTTTGGTTTAACCTCAGAAAACCTAGTAGTATTAACTGCATTTTCGGTCAAAGTATTGTATTTGTAATCTCTCAATCCATACAAATGAGCATGATTATTAATACACTTATTCTCTACCTTAAGAGCTAAAGTAATACTTACACCTTGCTGAATATCAAAGACATTTTCATCTTTCCCTCCATCCATGCTAGTTTCCTTCTTCTTAATATTACCATGTAAATCATAAATATAAATCCCATTAAAACTATTAATCAAATGCTGACGCATTCCCCGAAAGGTGGGATTATCTAAAAATCCATGATTACTAATAAAAGCTAAAACTCCCTGACCTGATTTATCAATTCGCCACTGAGCAAAACGGATAAACTTAACATAATCATCTTGTAAATATTTAGGATTTTTCTCACCCAATGGTTTGCCATCTACAAAATAATAATCATTAACTAACTCCTTAATCCAAGGGTTATTATTTTCTGAATGTCCCGAATAGGGAGGATTACCAATTACCACCATAATCGGTTCCTCCTTCTTAACCCTAGCCCCTGCTTTCGCTTCCTCAGCTATTAATTCCTCCATTTGGGGAATATTTAAACTTAACTGCTGGGTTTCTTCCCTTAACGTAATATCCTCCAAAGTATTAATTAAATAAACTCCCAATCGCTTAGCACCATCAAACCTATACCCGGTTTCTTGCAAAAACAAACCTATTTTCAGATGGGCGATCGCATAGGGAGACATTAACAGCTCAAAACCAAATATTCTAGGTAGCAACCGCTCCTCAACATACCCAGACCAAGACCTATCAGCTAAGCCTTCCGTAAGTGTTGCTGGGGACTCTTGAAAGCGTTGATAGATAAGTTGAAAAATATATAATAGAAACGTACCCGTACCACAAGCAGGGTCAAGAATAGTCACTGTGGGATCTGCCAAACCCAACGGTTTATTAAACTTTTCCCGCACCAAAATATCCACAGAACGCACCATGTAAGAAACCACAGGTTCAGGTGTGTAATAAACCCCCCGTCGTTCCCGCATTTGGGGTTTATATGCTGCTAAGAAATCTTCATAGAACCGAATTACAATATCCTCCCGGTTCATTTTCATCTCAAAATCCGATAAAATCGCATCCATCTTAGTAGTACGAAGGATGACAAAAATATCCGCGATCGCCCCTATCAAATCATCACCCAATTTCTCAGCACTGCGTTCAGAAACATCCTGAAACAGCTTACGTAGAAACGGATTAGTTTCGGGTAATTGTTGCCAAGCTGATTCTCTATCAAATAAGGTTTCTTGTGTCCTTCCTGCTCTTTTATCTCTCACATAACCGAATACCCGAGCTGTAAACAAAGCATAGGCAATAGTTTGGGCATAAATATCAGCGAAACTGTAATCTTTTTCATTATCTGCACTAAGTTTAAGAGAAGGTAATAATTCCCGCTGAAAACTTTTAAGTAATGTATGTAAATATCCATCTTCCCGTTCTTGCTTGTAAGCGATAGGTATTACCTGCTCAATCTGACGTGCTGCTTGTGCTAATTTTAGAGCCAATTCCTTAGCAGTCTTGATTGGTTCATAAAACACCCATTCCACCAAAGGAACAGACATCAGTGCTTTAGTAGCAATAAATATTTCATCTTGTGTAATTCTTTTTAGTCGTGACAGTAACTGCTCATCATCACAACTAAAAGTTTGAATTTGTTGCTGACGCAATTTACCTTCCCCAGGAAGGATTAAAGAAACCCTACCAGATGACCCATGGGGTAAAAGTACATACATGACCGGTTGTTCTTCAGCTACTCGACTGATATAATGTCCGTAAATATCTCTTTGTTGTGCTTCCTCAGTGAAAAATCTTTTAGCCTCTAATTCACTTAAAGACACCAGTTCTTCATAAAAACCCACTGCAATAGGACATGTGTCAGTAGCTTGTTCCCCATCCACCCCTGGGCGCAAATACCAGAATCGTGAACCTCCCGGATCCTTTTCTCCCACAGGGTATCCTAACAGTTGTTGTAAAGCTGCAACGCGACTGCTGTCATTTTTATCTTTGATTACAACTTGAAACTGTGCCCTTGTGAAAGTCATGGGTTATATTGAGGCATATAAATATCTAATAGTACACGAAACTTGTGTGAAAGTCAACTTTACTTTAAAATCCCATGATTACCCACAAAAACAGGCGATCGCTTTTCCTCGGTGAGGTTAAGAAAACCCAAAACTCGAAGATCAATGCGATTGCATGGTTCAGATTCGGGTTCCTTAGTATCTCCGCTAGCGCTTAGAAAAACTTCCTTCTTGTAAGTAACTTTCAAGTTCCTTCGTTCGTTCTTTAGTCAATCGTTCTAAACAACCGTGATATACCATTGGTACAATAGATCCTCCCTGAAATCTACCCCTAGAAAATGCGCAACTAGCATCTCGATATTTAATCCAGGCTTTTTGTGCATCTATAAGAAGTTTTGCTTCCGGATTTGCATTATACCTGACTCGAACTTGTTTATAAATCTGATTTAACTTTCCATCCGCAACCTTAGCATCAAGGGACGCACATAAATTCATATCATACTGAGTAATCCGGTTACCACAATTGGGTGATTGGGCAATAGCTGTTAACTGTGGTTCGACTAGTAGAGCAGAACTCCCCAGCATACCGGTAACAATCATAATTATATATATAAATGGTTTTTTCATATTATTTCCTTATCATCCAAATCTTACACTGGTGTCATCAATCATCTAATTTTAGAGGGTAAATGTCAGAAATGTTGAATGTCGTTACAAAACTTTACATAGTTAGATATAGTACTCCTATCAAAGGTGAAAATGTCAACATCTCATAATATCTTCCATCCAATGAACATAACTGATTTGTTGACACATACAAGCTTGAAGATAGCGGAACTTATCTAACATTTTTTCACCCCATTCATTGGGAACGGATACAAGTTGTAAAATTAGATAAGCGATGAGACTGGCATAATTCGTACCACAAAGTATTTGTCTTTTTGTACTAACTCCCGTATAAAATTTAGTCCTGCAAAACCTCTATCCATTACCCCAACTGCATCTTGAGGTAAATTAGACATCATTGATGAGCCAAATTTGTAATCATGGTCCAAAATTTATCAAATTATCTTCTGGACTTCCCGTAGAAAGATTCAGGGAGCTAAACAATTTTACTTGATGATAACCTAAAACCCATAACAACTTACTTGTTAAAGTAATTATTGTTGAATCGATTGGACAAATTGCGTATTTATCATGTAGCTTTTTATAAGCTTTTTTTGTACCAATTTATTCAATTGATGATAAATATTTTGGAATATCTCTTGATTCCTGTGTTTGTTAGCTTTGGAAAATGTCGAAATTATTACATCAATACCTGTATGGTTTAATCTTGTAAATAAGTCCCGCATACTTGTTAAACTATTATCCAAGGCATAAGCCAACCAACACTCAAAATAAAGACGGCTGTTCAAAACTGGATAATCATTTTTTGGTAACGGTCTGAGGATGTCCTTGACAATCTTGGGGAATGAATTTATGATCATTATCAAATTAATATTTTGATATGGGTTGCCCAAATTTTAATATATTTTGGGCAATTTTTATCACAACTTTCTTAACATTCAACACTTCTGCAATCAACCCTACCGAATGGGGAAAGCTATGGGGACGGCGATTGTAACCTGAGCGTAGTTGTCTAAGAACAGAAATCAGTGTTTCATCTGCTAAAGCGTCAATTTCATCGCATGAATGATAAAGTAGTTTTCTCCATCAATTAGCGCTTTCAACTCCGGTAAGCGAGCGGTGGGGGAGAGCATATAGTGGATGTTAGCTTTACATAGTCCAGCAGTGTTAAAGTGTTTGGGCATGGTGAGGTATGAACATTAGACTATATTATGTTTATAAGGGGGAATAAGAGTGTGATACTATAGGTAATCTCCCTAACTACGAATGACGGTAATGGTTCGTCCCCCTGGACTAATGACCTCTTCCGTACTAATTCTCTCTCCCATGGGTGGTAATCCCGCACGGCGATCAAAAATCACTAACCACCCTCTATCCAATCCTAACCCATCCAGGTATTTATCCAATTGTGTTAAACCCTTGGTTAAGGGATCCAACTTTTCCCTCCGCACCTTTAATTCTATGCCCATCACTACCTTGCCATAGCGTAAACAAATATCCATTCTTCCAGAACCAATGGCATATTCCCGTTCTAGCGTACCACCACCGTTTACTACTCGATGTAAAAATGACATTAATACCAAATGGGGAGCAATCTCATGGTAGGGCGCACTTTTAAGCAGTGGTTCCCCATGTTGTCGCCAAAATTCCAGAAATGCTTCCAATAATTCATCGGGTAATAGCTCCCCTTGTTCATTTAACCAACGAGGTTCAATAACTCCAATGGAAGCCCTGGTTGTGTAACTTAACACCAAGGGTAGAACTTCCCGATAAATTGGATTGGCAATTTCCAAACCCTGTCCTCGGTCTCGACACAGTCCTAAATCCAGGACGTAACGAATATCATCCTGGGGTACATCAGGTAAATCTTCACCCGCTAAAATTGGTTCAATAATGGTTTTGACTCTATCTTCCCGTAATCTTTCTGCTAAGCTGTCTAAATGAGTATCCTGGCGCTGAATAAGAATTTCCTTAGCCTGGTTAATCACTTGAGTAGTAATGGGTTGGGTGATATCTTTCACCAAAACCTGGGTAGCTTGACGAGCTAGGGCGTTGACTAACCACGGTTGTCCATCGGTTAAATAAAATGCACGGTAGATGGCTTCGGGGGTAAAAACCTGTCCCGTCGCTTGTGTATGTTGTAAGTAAAGTTCTTCTACTTCTGGTAAGGTAAAATTATTGAGAGTTAAAGACTCAGCCTTGATATTGAAAGGACTTGACGTATTAAGTCGTTCACTTCCACCAGATTTAACCTTATAGTCCCGCACATCCCGCATACCAATCAACCCTACCGAATGGGGAAAGCTATGGGGACGGCGATTGTAACCTGAGCGTAGTTGTCTAAGAACAGAAATCAGTGTTTCATCTGCTAAAGCATCAATTTCATCCAGGAAAACCACTAGGGGACGAGTAGCAACTTTAGCCCAACTGGCTAACGCGGCTCCAATTTGCCGTCCTGGTTGAGATGCTGGCCAACGGGGTGGGTGGAGATTAGTTGATAGGTAAACACAAGCGGATTCTTGCCATTCATCCAAAATTGCACGTTCAGCCATACCCGGATCCCTGGAGAAGGGTGCCCCTACTTCTAAAGAAAGCATCACGGCGATATATTCCCCACTATCAGTCAATTCTTGGGCTAGGGCTATCATAGCAGTGGTTTTGCCTACTTGTCGCGGTGCATGAATGATAAAGTAATTGCGTCCATCGATTAGTGCTTTCAAGTCCGGTAGGCGAACTGTTGGGGAGAGCATGTAGTGGATATCAGATTGGCAAGGACCAGCAGTGTTAAAGTGTTTGGGCATGGTGAAGTCTGAGCTATCAAGGGCGCGGGTTTGTGGTAAACCCCTTTAATGATTTTATTCCATAAAAATCTATTTTACAGCAATTTTCATGTAGTTAAACTCCAAAATAAGATAAGCTATAATAAGGGTAATAAACTAAAATAGAGTAGAAATGCTGTCAAATTATATACCAAAACCTTATTCAATAGATT
>NZ_LMVE01000104.1:0-38688 GCF_001432185.1 Cylindrospermopsis sp. CR12
AGAATCAGCGAGAGCTTTCCCATAACTATTTAAAGCTATTGTGTTATCTGGTTCAATTTGTAGAGAACGCTCAAATATTTCACACGCTTTCTTATAATCAGTGAGTCTCAGCAAAATCTTGCTATATGTACTCAATACTTTTACATTTTTTGGCTCAATATGGAGGGCAGATTCAAGAACATTTAATGCTTCTTTACTTTCACCATTATCGAACAATGCACTGGCATAATTCCTCATAATACTCACATTGATTGGAGATAATTCCATAAGTTTTTTAAAAACTTCCAATGCCTTCCTTAATTCATGCAATTTAACTAAACATTCAGCATAAACCTTAAGAATATGAAGGTTATCAGGGTCAGTTTCCAAAACTTTTTCAAAATCCTTCAACACCCCTTTAATATCTTTAATAGCTTGATCGCTCCTCGAAACTTTGAGGAAACGCTCAGTTTTATTAATTAGAATTTGGATATCATCATTATCATTTACCATAATTTATTCACTGGATAAAGGTCTCAGCTGTAAAACAAATATGTGAACAGAACATTATTCTTCAACTATACCCCATCCCTATCCGATTGTTTACCTAATACCCGATCGCCACTCTTTGTTTTTGCCCCCATAGCTGGTGTACACACAATTGAGATAGGGAATTCATTCCCTATCTCATTATTGAGTCAAACCCACCGGTGGATGTCAATTAATCAGAATCTGTTTTACCAGGATACTCATGACCTCCCCTGGATTACTAGTTGGTATCAGATCACTCCAATCAGTTGCATGGGCATAACCTAGCACGTGTAGATAGTGAATCGTACTAATAACTGTCTTTTTCGATCCAATTAATAGGTGCTTTAATGGTTCCCTGCGATCGCATTCTGGAACCACTACACTGCCAACTACTGTGGTGTCATTAACATTGCCGATAAAATTCCTAGTCTGTGCCATAATTTGATTACCTCTAAAAGGGGTGTAAGGTGATCCGGATTTCTTGCAGGAAGGCCTCGATCACCTTACCTTTAAGTATAAAACTACTTGACTAAATATGCAAGAGGTTTATTGAAAAAAATTAATAAAATTTGTAAATCTTTTAGACTTGTCAAGCATAAGTGAAAAATATAAGAAATTTGGACTCACCCAATTCCCTGGGAACCACAAGGATGGTTTACACTGTAAATTGTGGTCAATAAAGAAAACTGCTGTAATAGTTATGCCATTTTAACCTTGCCATATAGGATACACTTATATACTTAATTTTCTATATGGCCTTAGATTTTATATGAAAGAGTTCAACACAGTCGGCATTTGTCAGATAGAAAAGCACTACATGTGCGATGTGACAGCAAAATTCAATAGATGTAGTCAACTGATAGAAAGTGGCAAATATTTTGCCATCAATTTCCCCCGCCAACATGGGAAGACCACCATGCAGAATCTGCTGGCAAAAAGCTTTGAGAAGGTGGAAACATATCTGGTAATCAGCACCAGTTTCGAGGGGATTGGCGACCTACCATTTGAAAGTGAGAAAAATCTGGCGGGCATGATACCTGTGGTTTTTGCCAAAGGATTGTTCTTCAACCACCCGGAACTAGCGGACTGGCTTGAAGGTGAAGCAAGGAAAATAGAAAACTTCCAACAACTTTCAAGATTTATCAGCGATTGGGTTAGTAAGTCTGGGCTAAAAATTGTTTTGCTGCTGGACGAAATTGACAAAGCCAGCAATAACCAGGTGTTCATCAGTTTCCTGTCCTTGTTACGGGACAAATACCTAGCAGCAGCACAAGGTCGAGATGCCACCTTTCATTCCGTAGTACTGATTGGTATCCATGATGTGAAGACCTTGAAGTTAAAGCTTACCACGGGTGAGGAGCGCAAGCTGAACAGTCCTTGGAACATTGCTGTAGACTTGGATATCGAATTCACCTTCACCCAGCAGGAAATTGAACCCATGCTCGTGGAATATGCCCGTGAGCATATACTCACCATAGACTCTCATTTATTGGCTCAGCTTCTGTTTTACTATACCAATGGTAATCCTTTCCTTATTAGCAAGATGTGCCAGGTCATTGATGAAGTTTATATGCGTGAAAATAAGCGACCTTGGGCATCTGAGGACATCGACGCAGCCTACACATACCTAGTGGATGGAGCTTATACCACGACCCACTTTGATGATATTGACAAAAACCTGGAAAACAACGAAGATCTTTTCCACCTGGTCAAAGATATTGTGATCAATGGTATGGCATTGAAGTTCAATGTCAGCAATCCAGTTATTGGCAAGGGCAAAGTCTATGGAATACTAAGGGGAAACGAGCAGGGTCTCTGCGATATCAGCAATAAAATCTATGAATACCGAATTCTTGACTACCTACTTTCTAAGCAGGAAACTGACCATGGCCTCCTTGACCGATACCGAGACAGCGGATTCATATCTGGTGGAAGACTCAATATTGAGCTAATTTTAGAGAGATTCCAGTGGTTCATGCGGGAGCATCATTCATCTAAAGACAACGATTTTCTTCAGTCCAATGGGCGTATGTTGCTCATGTCTTTCTTTCGCCCGATCATCAATGGTAAGGGATACCTATTTAAGGAGAATGTGACTGCGGAAGACCGTAGGATGGATTTGGTGGTTACCTATAACAACCAGCGTTATGTGATCGAACTGAAAATCTGGTACGGTGAAAAGCGGCTCCAGGATGGACTTGATCAGCTTTGTAGCTACCTAGATTCGTACAGGTTGAACGAGGGACATATAATTGTATTCAATTTTAATAAAAACAAGGCCTACGATACACGGAAAATTGTTCACCGTGGCAAACGTCTTACTGCTGTCTTCGTCTAGCCAACTGTTGATGCGATCGCCCAGTGTAATCTACCGTCGGTAAAGTAGATGGTCTGGATCTAGCCACACAATGTAAAAGATTTCTTCAATAAAGAAGCCGTGCACCCTGCCATGTTCAAGGAGACTGATTTTGAAGTTCAGTCTTCTTAATCTTATTCTTCTTCGGCACGTACTTTGTAATACTCCCTGATAGATTCCTTGGTAATAATTTCATTACAGGGAGCATCCATAGGTAGGGAACCCCTTGCTCTTGCTTCAATCCAAGGGGTTTCTTGGTGGGTCATGCGTTCTAATTCGTAAGCATCGCACTGGAAGTACACTTCCACAACCTCATCCAAAAAACTTCTGATATTTTCAGGCAAGTTAGGCTCCTCTACTTCTTGTTGGATGGGACGCCATCCAAAACCCTTATATTGCTGATACAGCACAGGAATGACCGGCCCATGAACCCAGGCCTCAAATTCTTCTTCAAACAGAGCAGTATCGTAGAGCGCTAAATGCCAGGCCTGAGCATAGTAAACCAGCTTTTGTAATTTGAGGTTGCTAATATATGAACCAGTTTCGTTTGCCAGGTGAATGAAATAACGTGCTACATCAAAACAAGTAAGCATGTTTTTCCCCCTTTAAACCAGGACAAGAACCAAGAATTCCCCACACTTAACATAGGGTAATCATAACAATAGGTGCATCAAAAGTCAAGTTAAATTTAGAATTGCTGACGATCACCACTCTTTGTTTTTGTCGATAGCTTCTGCAGTGTACACATAGGTGTTATCTTTTGGTTAATTCCCAACAAGAGGCATCTCTAACGCTTATTTTAGCATACCAGTCAGCTACTTTTGTATTGGGGTGTCTCACCTTAAAAAGTAGTATTGGTAACGCTTTGGCTATTTCCGGAGATGTCTAATCGCTTTAATGGTTCCCTGCGATCGCATTCTGGAACTACCACGATGCCAACTACAGTAGTGTCATTAACATTGCCAGTAAAATTCCTAGTCTGTGCCATAATTTGATTACCTCTAAAAGGGGTGTAAGGTGATCCGGATTTCTTGGAGGAAGGCCTCGATCACCTTACCTTTAAATATAAAACTACTTGACTAAATATGCAAGAAGTTTATTGAAAATAAATTAATAAAGCTTGTAAATCTTTTAGACTTGTCAAGCATAAATAGATTTGTTGGGTAATAATCCAGAATATTCCTGAAAGGCTTTTCCGACAAGGATTTCGGGAATTATACCGTGAAATCCCTCAAAGATGGACTCCATAAGGATTTCTGGTATTTTAATCACTATTTCCCAACAGGTCTAGTACACAACCTCCATTTCTTCCTTCAACCACCTGCACTCAAATGACCATCCTCCATATAAATAATCCGATCAGCTATATCTAAAATCCGATGGTCATGGGTAACCAGTAAAATCGTTGAATTGTGTTCCTTCGCTAATTTCTGCATCAACTCCACCACATCCCTACCCGATTGTTTATCTAATGCAGCAGTTGGTTCATCCGCTAACACAATTTTAGGATCGCTCACTAATGCACGGGCGATCGCCACTCTTTGTTTTTGTCCCCCCGATAGGTTATCTGGATAATAATTAACTCTGTCTCCTAAACCAACCGCTTCTAAAATTTGACGGGAACGGATCATCATTTCCGAAGCGGGAATTCTAGGATGAACTTCTAAACCCATTCTTACGTTTTGCACTGCTGTTAAACTACCATGCAACCCATGGGACTGGAAAATATAACCATTACTTATTCTAGATTGGGTCAATTGTTTCAAACTAGCTTTACTCAAATCCTTACCTAAAACTTTCAAACTTCCAGACTGTACAGAGCGTAAACCTCCCACCAGGGTTAACAGGGTGGTTTTTCCCGAACCTGAAGGACCAGTCATAATCACTATCTCCCCCGCATTAATCGTCAGGTTAATATTGAATAATATTTGCTTTTTCAGGTATCCTGATCCAAAATAATAGTCCAGATTCTGGATATCAATTACTGGTAGTCCCATTGATACTAATTCAGAATTTTTCATGTTATTTTCATGTTATTTAATATGTGCCAACATCTAGTTTTTAAAAACCATGATCAATCAAAACATATCCGCCGGATCTGCTGATTGTAGTTTCCCAGTTGCTATAGCTCCAGAAATCATACACATAATCAACGTCAAGGTCAAAACAAATATAGCTCTAGACAGGGTCATATATATGGGCAAATTAGTGGCATTTTTTGCCATTTGGTATAATCCCATAGGGATGATAAATCCGGGTACAAATCCCAGAGTAGCTAAAATAATTGCTTCTTCAAAAATTACTCCTAATAAATACATGTTATTATATCCCATAGCTTTAAAGGTGGCATATTCTTTTAGATGGGAATTCACATCAGTTGATAGAACTTGATATACAATTATAACTCCTACCATAAATCCCATGGCTACCCCCAAACTGAAAATAAACCCAATAGGACTTTCTTTCTTCCAATAGGCTTCCTCAAATTTGATATATTCTGGAAAAGTCAAAACCTTTACGTCTTCATTTTTCTGTAGGCGAGATTTCACTGCTGCTGCTACCTGAGAAATTTCATACCCTGGTTCTACACTAATTAATCCCAAATTGACACTTCCTGCTTGTCTTCTAGGAAAGATTCGTAAAAAGTTCTCATCACTGGAAACTAATATTCCATCTGCACCAAAAGAAGCTCCTAATTTAAACAATCCACCTACATGAATTGTCCTCTTTTCTATTTCTGTACTGACAATTTTCCCTTGATCTATTTTGGCAAACATTTGTTTGTATTCTCCCCTAGCACCACGATCAAATAAAAAGTAATCAGGTAGTTTAATCGTATCCAATTGATTTTTAATGGCCGGTACATTTAATAATGATTGTTCAGGACTAAATCCCAGGGCCTGTACAGAGGTTTTTCGTTGGGTTTGGGGATTTTTCCATGCTACTAAACCCACATACATTGCCCTGGCGGATTTTACACCAGGCACATCCTCCGCTTGTAATAGTCTCCTGCGGGAAAAGGTGGACATATTTTGCATGTTTTTACTCTGGGGACTAATTAAAACAATGTCCCCAATCATTGCCCGGTTTAATCTAGTATTGCTATCATATAGGGCATTTTGAAACCCTAACTGCATGAACATTAATACATCAGCAAAAGCTATACCAGATATGGCAACTAATAATCGACCTCTATGATGACTCAGTTGTAACCATCCCAAGGGTGTGCGTCTTTGTATTTCTTCAATCAGTCCTCTCATAGATGAATTACTGCCTTAATTTGTAAATTGGTCAGTTTTTGGGCTTTCTGACTAGATAAATGATCTAGTTTAATGTAAACTTCCACAACTCTTGCATCAATATTTTCACTAGGATCAGAATTAATCACGTTTTGTCTTTTCACTTCCCAGCCAATTCTCTCTACTGATCCCTGCAATTCTCCCTCAAGAGAACTACTAGATATTTTCACCTGCTGCTGAGGAAGGATTTTACTAATGTCACTCTGGTAGACTTCCGCTACTGCGTACATCTGACTAGTTTCGCCAATTTCTACTATCCCCTCATTCCCCACTAGCTCTCCAGCGCGGGTATGGATCTCAAATACTACTCCCTTTTGAGGAGATTTAATATAGGCTTGATCCAAATTGACCTTTGCTTGCTGTGCTGCTGCTTTGGCACGATTTAGTTCTGCCCTCGCTGCTGCTATATCTATAGGACGTACTTCCGCAATTTTATTCAAAATAGCTTTGGCTGAGATAATTTGCTCCCCACCTGTAGAACGGATTCGATTTAGAGCAGTTTTTGCCTCTTCAATTTGCTTTCTGCTAGTATTATCTATACGTTGTAGGTTTGCTGTTGCTTCCCTCAACTGTTGGGTAATAGTGTCAACGCTTAGGGTTTTACTATCTAACAACGACTGAGAAATTGCTCCATCCTTATATAGTTGTTGGTATCTTTCTAGTTCCACTTGGGCATTTTTTAGTTGCACTTGTAGTCTATTGATTGTTGCTCTTTGTACTGCCGTTTCACCTTGCCATTGAGCTTCTAGTCTTAATACTACTGTTTCCTGTCCACGTTCATCCCCTACTCTTTGTGCTTCTATTCTGCCAATTTCCGCTTTTTGGGCATTCAGTTCTCCAATTTTTGCCCCCTGTTGTACTTTTTCTACGTTAATCTGGGCTATTTTTACCGCTGCTTCTGCTTCTTCGTATGCTGCTTGTAATCGAGGTTTGTTGTCTAAAATTGCTATTATTTGTCCAACCTTTACCATATCTCCCTCTTTTACCAACAGTCTCTCAACCCTACTTCCCTGAGTTAAGGTGGATGCAGAAAGTTTAATCACTTTTCCTCTCGGTTCAAGTCTTCCTAAAGCAGTGACAGTATGAATTGGTGGTATGGTACTTTCACTCGTTGGTGTTTGATTAGCTTTAGAATGTTGGGTTAGCAAAATCTTGTACAGCTGCAACCCACCAACTCCCATAATTATGGCAGTTCCTAGGATAACTAATGATCTTAGCACTTGTGGATTTGGCTTAGACTCTAGATCACCTACCATAGCTTTTACCTCGAATTTACTTGCCACCCATTCCCAAAATTGAAGATTTTTCTTTCAACTCGTTATCATATTAATATCTTTTGGCTTACTTTTAAGACTATGAATCAAATACTTACAGAAATATCTACACAAGTACATATACAAACACCTAAAACAATCTGCATCCTAGGTGGCGGTTTTGGCGGACTTTACACCGCTTTACGTTTAAGCCAGCTAGATTGGGGAAATACAGAAAAGCCAGAAATTGTTTTAGTAGATCAAGGCGATCGCTTTATTTTTTCACCCCTATTGTATGAACTACTGACCAATGAACTGCAAACTTGGGAGATAGCACCCTCATATCAGGAGATATTAGAAAATACCGGAGTACATTTCCATCAAGCCAAGGTTAGTGAAATTGACACAGATAATCAACAGGTAAAATTATGTGATGGAAAAATATTCCCATACCACAGGTTAGTTTTGGCATTGGGGAGTGAAACCAATTTGGATCTGGTTCCTGGTGCTGTTAAGCATGCCTACCCATTTCGTACCATTTATGATGTGCATCGGTTGGAAGAAAAACTGAGAGTTTTGACGGCTACGAACCCGGAAAAAATTCGTGTAGCCATAGTGGGTGCAGGTTACAGCGGAGTAGAATTGGCTTGTAAACTCGCAGATAGACTGGGAGAGAAAGGTAGATTGCGGTTAATAGAAACCGGAGATGAAATTCTGCGCACTTCTTCAGAGTTTAATCGCCAACAGGCTAAAAAAGCATTAGAACAGAAAAGTGTATTTATAGACTTAGAAACCAAAGTGGTATCTATAGGGGAAAATACTATCTCCTTAGAGTACAAAAATCAAATAGATGAAATTCCCGTAGATTTAGTCATTTGGACTGTGGGAACGAGAATTTCTTCTCTGGTGCAAAATCTTCCCCTAGCACATAACCAAAGGGGACAAATAACCTGCACTCCCACCCTACAAGTTATAGAGCATCCAGAAATTTTCGCCCTGGGGGACTTGGCAGACTGTAAGGACATAGAAGAACAACAACTACCCGGTACTGCTCAGGTAGCTTTTCAGCAAGCAGATTATGCAGCATGGAATATTTGGGCATCTTTAACCGATCGCCCCCTACTTCCTTTCCGCTATCAAGCACTAGGGGAAGTTATGGCTTTGGGGGTAGACAATGCTACTCTTACAGCTTTAGGGATTACATTAGATGGTTATTTAGGTTATCTTGTGCGGCGCTTAGTCTATTTGTATAGATTACCGACTTTAGAACATCAGTTAAAGGTGGGTTTTAGTTGGTTACTGACTCCAATTATTAAAACGCTTTCCCAGGAGTCCAGGGAATGAATTCCCTAGCGGAAAGTTTAAGTTGGTTTTAAAACAACTAGTTTAGCCATGGGTTGGGTTTAGTTCCTCAACCCAAGAGGGATTTTTCAATGATTTCGCATGCTAGTTCATCCCGCAAATATGCAACACCAACGGAAACTTCACCATATCCAAGACTTATTAAAAAGGAGTAATCTATGGCTCAAATAAAAGTTCAAAACTTCGGACCTATTAAATCAGGACTTGTGGAAAATGATGGCTTGGTGGATATTCGTAAAATTACTGTTTTTATTGGTAATCAAGGGACAGGAAAAAGTAGTATTGCAAAATTGATTTCCATGTTTAGTTGGCTGGAAAAACAATTATACCGAGGTAGTTTAGACGAGAAAGATGTAATATCTCGCAACCGACTTGTGAATATATATTGTAACTATAACAACTTAAAGAAATACTTTAGATCTGGAACTGAAATAGAATATCGCGGTAGTGCTTATACAATGACTTATGCTGATAGTAAGTTAACTATTAATCGCAGTGATAATACTCCTAGGAAATATGTGTTACCTAAAATTATGTATATTCCAGCGGAGAGGAATTTTTTCAGTGTAATCAAGAAAGCGGAAAAAGTAAAAGGTTTACCTCTCATGCTGCTTGACTTTTTCAAAGAATTGGAAAGGTCTCAACAGGAGTTATCAGAAACTTTAGACTTGCCAGTAGGAAATGTGAAGCTGGAGTTTGATCAAACTAGTCAAAATTTAATTCTTAGAGGCGATAACTATAAATTGAATATTTCTGAGGCTTCTAGTGGTTTTCAATCCTTGGTTCCAGCGTTTTTAGTCTCTAGGAATATCGCCTTGTCTATTAATCAAAATCAAGGTTCTTCTCAAAGCGAACTAAGTGCAGAAGAACAAAAAAGACTCACTACTGAAATACAAGCAATTATCAATGATGAAAATTTGTCTAAAGAAGTTAAAAAAGCTGCTTTAGAGTTATTATCTTCCAAGTATAGAAATGAATGTTTTCTTAATATTGTGGAAGAACTTGAACAAAATTTATTTCCTACATCACAAAGAGATATATTGTATAAGTTATTGGAATTCGTCAATATTACAGCTGGTAACACACTAATTATGACCACTCATAGTCCTTACATTATTGACTATCTTACCTTAGCAATTAAAGCACAGCAAATTTTACAAACTTTTGATAATTTACCGAAGGGAGAGTTTTTAAAAACTAAACTCAAAAATATTGTTCCTTTGAATTCTTCCATATTTCCAGAAGATTCAATTGTATATGAGCTAACAGATAGTGGAGAAATTAGAAAACTTTCTACCTATGAAGGACTACCTTCCGATGAAAATTATTTGAATAGTTGTTTAGCAGAAACCAATCGATTTTTCAGTGATTTATTAGAAATTGAGGAAGAAATACTATCATCAGTAGTGTAGAGAATTGTGAATATTTAATTTTTGTAAGGAGTATTATATAATTTCATGGAGGTGGAATTGAAAGAAAGAAAACCTAGTGGTAGAAACTATAGAAACTTGATCAAGAAGGCAGAAATACAACTAAAAAGTACAATTAGCGTGTTTATAGAGAATAAAAATTCAGAAAAATTTGTGACAAAAAGGGCATATATAGCAAATGCAAAAAAGCCAGAATTTCACCAGTCTCACAAAGAAAGAATGCAAAGATTTAAGGATGATACAGGTTTCATATTAAAAATTGAAAATAAGATCATAATCTAAAATTATAATCACAGATAACCTGAGTTTTTCCACCCACTCATCAGATAATCCATAAACTAATACTTCACATATTAATGGTAAACTCAGCTCCAATAACCGATTTAATAATTCAAGTGATCGCATACTATTTACTACTTTTAGCACTAATTTAAGCTTAGATATTAGATCAAATTTGGAAACTATAGTAAATAAGTGGAATTAAATATAAGATGAAGGTAGGTTGGGTTGAAGCATGAAACCCAACACACCCATGGGTTATGCTACCCCTAACCCATCCTACAAATAATTGTGCCTCTCTACTTACCACAAAGCGAAATAGATCGAATAGAAGTTATCAACTTAGATAAATGGGTCGATAACTTTTGGAGAGAGCAGAATATAGATAAAAAAATTATTTTTTTGGATTCGGATACAAAACATTTATGGGAACAAGCCTATCAGTTACTTTCCGTTCCGATAGGAATAGAATTTTTTGACACTCCCCAGCCCTAAAGAGATGGGAGTTCTTCATTCATAGACTCAGCTTACCCTGACAAGACTGCTCCAATCATGATTGATATTCAGCGAGCAACGCTTTAAGACCAAATATCTATCTAAAGATAGATGCGGGAAAAAATTAGGATTAATTAAAGTAATTTTGTTTACATTTAGACTTAGATTGTAACAAAATTAAGAACCTAATTATGCCTTATCAGTTATTTGAGATTCCTTCTCTCAAAGGTCATCATGCAGATGTAGTCTATGCAGATCCTGAAAACTCTAATGCACCCGCTTACTCTCATTACGCATTTACCATAGGCGCTAGTGCTAATGCTAATGAGCTAATGGATCGGCGTGGTATTTGGTTTAGCCAACTTCGCCCATGGGAAGATCTATTCCACAAATTTCCCTATGTCAGAGAAATGCTTGAGCAAAAAAAAGCATATTTCCCCGGTGGGAGTGTGCTTAATAATAGCAAAGATTTAAATCCTACATTCCGTATTAATACAGTCATGCGACTTGGTGCATTAGAAATCCTTGGTAACATTTTTTCGGGTCGAATTACTGTTAGTAACAAAGATCCTTTTCCTCACCAATTGGCATTACAACAGTATATGAAGACCCATCAGTTGAGAGTAAAGCGCGTACTAATTGCGGATGAGGTTGGACTGGGAAAGACTATTGAAGTTGGTCTAATACTAAGAGATTTGCTCATTGCTCAACGTCAAATTCACTGTCTTTATCTTACAAAAGGCGGGCTTTTAGATGATGTCAAGCAAAAGCTTGAATCCCTCATTCCTGGGATGGATAATCAAAGTATTATTGAAGTTGAAAACCGGTTTGTGGAATATGGTAAACGGAGAACTGATGGGATTCACATTGCCAGTATGGATGCTGCAAGACGCTATGTGGAAAAATCTGATAAAAAAAATTTACCACCAGGAATAAAACCTAAAATTATAATTATTGATGAAGCACATCATTGCGCAAGTGAAGACCGATTGACCAACCCACAGTTCATAGGACGAAAACGAACAACAAAAGCCTATCAAGCCGCTTATCAAATGATAACTGGAGAGTTCTGGAATAATTCTAATCCTCCTGAACTGGTAATTTTAATGAGTGCTACACCTTTTAGTTCTGAAAATCAATTTATTAATCTATTACGTCTTCTCACTCATCGAACCTCAGTAATTGAGAATTCATACTCAGATGATATCTATCAGCAAAAACTTGTTAACCTTTTAGCTAGCGATCAATCACCTATCGCATTAATTTGGCGACAACAAGATACCGTTCGTAATTGGAATAATGAGAAGATGTTTCCCACATTGACTATTGAACGCCCAAATCTTAGGGTCAGTGATGAATATCTACAGTTAATTAAAAAGATTCGGAGAAAAGTTCAAGAGATTCGCAAGAATCACAATCAAAGGTTTAGTGGATTTTCAGTTAGACAATTGGAAACAAGACTCACTAGTAGCACAATTAGTGGTGCAATTTGGCTGTTTAGATGGTGTATTAAACATACAAAATGGGACAACCAAACTGTCTATAAACAAGACAAATCAGATAGTACAGAAAATCTTCGTAAGCTTATTAAAGCGATTTCTCAAAAGCTTGCTGTCTACAATGAAAGCATAAAATCTGAACACGTAGATGTTTCCTTCCCCAGTGATAATAATTTTACTTTTCAAGCCAGAGCAATAGCACAACCAAATAATACCATACCTGAGATTTATAATTTTAGCAAGCATCTTCACGAAGACGAAGAAGAAGATAGCACCTTCATAGCTGACAATGGTGAAATTTTAGAATTAACACAACTTGCGCTAGAACTTTTAAGTTTTACTAATGGTCAACCCGGAGTAGAAAATGCTAAACTGGATTGGCTTAAAGAGATGCTTAATAGGGATCCCGAATCAAAATTTCTAATTTTTACTGAAAGCCTACAAACTTGTGAAATTATCATTAAGGCTCTTCCAGGATATAGTGGAAAACTAACTGGTGATATGAGCCTTTCTCAAAGAGAGGATACTGTTGCAAGGTTACGCGGTTTAGGTGAAAGAGGTTCAAATATAAGAGTATTAGTGGCAACTTCAGCTGCGGATGAAGGCTTTGATTTTCAAACGGCGAACCGCGTCATTCATTGGGATTTAACTCCAAACCCAGCAGTGCTAATGCAACGGAATGGTCGAGTTGCACGACTAGGACAAATTTCAGATGTGATTGCTTATTACCTAATTATTGCTGATACCCATGAGGAAAAGAGAGAACGAGCTCTTGTTGATCGCTTTACACAAATGGGCATTCAAGATGAAAGAATGCGGCTCAAGATTCTGGGTTTACTCAGCTCGGAAGATGAAGAGAAAATCTTTAAAGATATCGAAGAAAATAAGGTCTCACTAATTGACGATATTTTAAAGAAAGCTGAATCTGCTCATAATGACATGGAAAAACAACTAAAAGAGGTTCAAACAGAAGTGAAACGACAATGGGTAATTAGCAGGAAAGAACTAGAAACCCGCCTGGAAAAATGGATGGAATTAGGTTTATGCTCCATTGACCACAAGTATAATTTAAATTTTAGCACTAAGAAATGGAATCGTCCCGTATTTGAAAACGAAGGTACGGTAATAAAAACGACCGAAACTAAGATTGCTACCATTCTCAACAAAAAATTCACCTTCGATCCAGAATTTAACCTGTTTGGACAGGAAAAAGAAAATATCAAGCTCGCTGGTCTTTGCCCATGGGTCAAAAAAGAAGATGGGAGTGAACATATACCTCTTCATGATTTAGATCCAATAGGATGTCTTGCACGTTCTCTATCCAGAAAGGTTCAAGCTGATTTCACAACAATCTCAGCTAAAAGATTTTATGGGTGTTTTCCCGATTTACAAAGTCAAAACATTCAGTACGTTCTATTTGTCACTCATCCCTTGCGTGAGTTAGAAAATAATATGACGTCAAACTCTTATTCCTATCTGACGTTCTACACTTTCAACAGTGATCTATCTCATCCTTTAAAGGAAGAAGGTGCAACAGGAGAAGAAGTTTATAACTTAATTTCGCTGTTAGAAGATGATGCGATTACAATAGCTTCTACAGCACTCCAGGAAGATATCCTTGATATGGCAAAAGAAGCGGGAGAGAAAATAAGTATGTGGTTAAAAAAATCAGCAAAATTACCTAGTTTGACGGAAAAAAATTACTTTCTACCAATTCCAATTGCTCTTGTTTCTATTATCCCCTAAGCGCGAATGAGGATGTTGATGTTAAGTTTCGTATTAAACTCAACCTACTGTGATGAGGTGATTATAATTATGAAATTGACTGATTTCATCCAGCTTCAACCTCATGGAAAAACCAAAAGTGATTTTTTTAGATGCGGTAGGTACAATCTTTGGTGTCAAGGGTAGTGTGGGTGAGGTTTATAGCCAAATTGCTGCAGAATTTGGTGTCACGGTGACCCCGGAAATTTTAAATCGGGAGTTTCACAAAAGTTTTGCAGCTGCACCAGCTCCCATATTCCTCAATTGTGATGTAGAAGTTATACCTGACAAGGAATTTAACTGGTGGTACGATGTTGTTTTGAACACATTTCAGGGTGCAGGAGTATGGAGGGAATTTAGGGATTTTTCTGATTTTTTTGGTGAACTCTATGTTCATTTTGGTACTGCTGACCCTTGGTTTGTCTACCCCGATGTTTCCCTGGCTTTGGTCAATTGGTTGAGATTGGGGGTAGAATTGGGAGTGGTTTCTAATTTTGACTCTCGGATATACTCGGTTCTACAAAGTCTAGGTCTTAGGGACTATTTTAAGTCTATTACTGTTTCTACCCAGGCTCGCACAGCTAAGCCAGATCCTGAAATTTTTCATCTGGCTTTGAAAAATCATAACTGCTCCCCGGAATCAGCTTGGCATATTGGTGATAGTATTGTTGATGATTATCATGGTGCAAGAAGGGCTGGATTAAGAGGTATTTGGATTAATAGACACTAGTATATACGTATTATATAAATTTACATACCAATGAGAAACCTACTAGAAAAGTTAAATCAGCTATCAGTTTCGTTATCGGAGGGACAATTGAAATTTATAGCTTTGTTCAAAACGTTTACTAAAGACTTCATGGGTAAAAGTGACAGCTGGACAGATGCTATAGCTCAAACCTTCGCAGCTGGACAAGGCTATATATCCCTTGGTTTGCTGGTGCTAGGGATTGTGGCGATTGGCTTTGCTCCTATTTTTATCACATGGAGTAACAATGAAATTAGTCCTGAAGCAACTACTTTTAATCGCTTGTGGATCTCCAGTGTTTTTTTTGGCACTTGGAACCTAATTTCTTTGATTCGTCGGGACAAATTAACTTCAGCTCCTTCTCTAATTAATAATTTATATACATTCCCAACTTGGGGCTTGTTTTTTCTAGTTGGTATTATATTTGCAGCAAGACAGCTATTTTGGGCTAAGTCACTAACCCATACTAGTGTGGCTAGTTCGGTAGCAATTATTTACGCACTATTACCACCATTAACTGCTATAGGGGGATGGATTTTCTTTCGTCATCGCGTCAAGCAACAATTTGTGGTTGGCACAATTATTTCTATTACCGGTGCGATCGCCATCAGTTTCCAAGATTTTTCCGTCTCTAGTAATGAGTTGCAAGGAGATTTCTTCTCCTTAATATCAGCAATTTTGTTGCCATTTTATTTACTGCTAATGGAAAAGCTCCTGACCCAGTTTGAAACCAAAACCTTGGTGTTCTGGTATTGCACTATTGGCGCATTAACCACCTTACCCATTTTACTGGTAACAGGAAACACCCTATTTCCGCTTTCTTGGCAAGGATGGTTTTCTGTAATTTCCTTAGCTTTAATTTGTCAGGTCATAGGACAGGGACTAATTGCCTATTCTCTCAATTCCTTACCCTCTTCTCTTGTAGCAGTAACAATGCTGCTTGATCCAGTAATTAGCACGGTTTTTGCCTGGCTAGTGTTGGGTGAACAAGTTGGTTTTGTCAAAGGTATAGCTTGTTTGATTGTTCTTATTGGCATATATTTAGCCATGGTAGGTCAATATGCACCGATGAATGAGTCACCTTTGACCTAAATTTTCCTATGATATTGGTGGTAATAGATCAAAGTCTAAAAAGGACTATTGACTCCTGCAATTATCCCATGTCAATCATTATCTACTGTTTGTTGTTGAACCTATGAAGTCTTATTTAGCCGCCGCCATTCAAATGACCAGTGTGCCTGATTTACAAAAAAACTTGGCACAAGCAGAAGAGTTTATTGATCTGGCCGTACGCCAGGGTGTAGAATTATTGGGGTTACCAGAAAATTTCTCCTTTATGGGGGAGGAAAAAGATAAACTTGCTCAAGCCAGTATTATTGCCCAAAAAACAGAAACGTTTCTCAAGCAAATGGCACAACGGTATCAAATTACCATTCTGGGCGGCGGCTTCCCCGTTCCCGTAGATAGTACAAGTAAAGTTTACAACACAGCTTTGCTGGTTGACCCCAATGGACAGGAAATCAGTCGTTACCATAAGGTACACCTATTTGATGTGAATGTTCCCGATGGCAATACTTATCAAGAATCTAGTACTGTCATGGCTGGTCGAGAATTACCACCAGTGTATGTTTCCCCAACTTTGGGTAAGATAGGTCTCTCTATTTGTTATGATGTGCGCTTTCCAGAATTATATCGAGATCTGGCAGCGAGGGAGGCTGATGTAGTTTTTATTCCTGCTGCTTTCACGGCTTTTACGGGAAAAGACCACTGGCAAGTGTTATTACAAGCCAGAGCGATTGAAAACACTTATTACATAATCGCCCCAGCTCAAACAGGTACTAATTATGCCCGTCGTCAAACCCATGGACATGCAATGATTGTTGACCCATGGGGAACAATTTTAGCTGATGCAGGAGATAAACCGGGGGTCGCTATTGCTGAAATTAAACCTACTAGACTAGAACAGGTGCGTCGTCAAATGCCATCTTTACAACACCGCGTTTTTTAAGTAAGACTTTGGAAACCCACCATCAAGAAACCGGGATTAATACCCCGGTTTAGTCAGGTTGGGGTCTAGGTGTAACCCAGCCCCAATAAGTTTGTTGAATTAAACTGCAGCAGCAGCTTTTACAGCCAATTCGCCTTTAGCGTACTTAGCAGCAAAATCTTCTAGGCTAACTTGTTTGATTTTGCTCGCATTACCAGCAGTGCCAAACTGTTCATAACGATCAGCACAAACCTTCTGCATGTACTTAATAGAGGGCTTTAAGAAATGACGGGGGTCAAATTCTTTGGGATTTTTAGCCAGAGCTTCACGAACAGCAGCAGTGATAGCCAGACGGTTGTCGGTATCGATATTAACTTTACGTACGCCGCTCTTGATGCCTTTTTGAATTTCTTCTACGGGTACACCATAGGTTTCGGGGATAGCACCACCAAATTCGTTAATCAGTGCAATTAAATCTTCGGGTACGGAAGAAGATCCGTGCATTACCAAGTGGGTGTTAGGTAGGCGACGGTGAATTTCTTCAATGCGACTAATGGCTAAAATTTCACCAGTGGGCTTACGGGTGAATTTGTAAGCACCATGGCTAGTACCAATAGCAACAGCTAAAGCATCTACTTGGGTAGCTTCTACGAAGTCCACAGCTTGATCCGGGTCAGTTAATAATTGGGAGTGGTCAAGGGTACCTTCAAAACCGTGACCATCTTCTGCTTCACCAGCACCAGTTTCTAAAGATCCTAAACAACCTAGTTCACCTTCAACGCTCACACCTAAAGAGTGGGCAACATTAACAACTTCACGGGTAACTGCGACGTTATATTCAAAGCTGGCAGGAGTTTTTGCATCAGCTTCTAAGGAACCATCCATCATTACACTGGTGAAATTGTTCTTAATGGCAGAATAGCAAGTAGAAGGAGCATTACCGTGATCTTGGTGCATCACAATGGGAATTTGTGGGTATGTTTCTACCGCAGCCAAAATTAAGTGGCGTAAGAAGTTTTCGCCAGCATAGTTACGAGCACCACGAGAGGCTTGCAAAATCACGGGGCTATCTGTTTCAGCAGCCGCCTTCATGATTGATTGAATCTGTTCTAAGTTATTAACGTTAAAAGCGGGAATGCCATAACCATTTTCAGCAGCGTGATCTAAAAGCAACCGCATAGGTACAAGCGCCATAGATAATCCTCCTAATGTGTTTTTCAGCTGGGTAGTTTCAGACAGGCGTAAGGTTTACGCTAAATAAGAATTAGTTTTTTCAACTTATTAGGAAATTATATATAGTATGGGGTGTTTATGTTGAAAAACTTTGCTCCCCCACTCCCTATCATTTTTCAGTGTATCTTGTGTTTTATATTCACTGTTGTTACCCCTAATACTGTCAATGGCAGTTATTTCAGTATCTAACAATACAAAAATCTGGTTTTTAGGATGTAAATCGCTCTTTTTGCAGCTGTGCTAAAACTAACTCTGACTAAATTGTTGCGCATAAAAATGTGCATATTTACCTTCTAGGGACAATAATTGTTCATGGTTCCCTGATTCCACAATTTGCCCTTTTTCTAGGACTAAAATGCGATCGCATTTTCTTACTGTTGACAATCTATGAGCAATAATTAATACAGTACGATTTTGCATTAATCTTTCTAAAGCTTGCTGCACAAGAGCTTCGGACTCGGAATCTAAAGCTGAGGTTGCCTCATCAAGTATCAAAATTTTCGGGTCTAATAGCACTGCACGGGCGATGGCAATTCTTTGTCGTTGTCCCCCGGATAGGTTGACACCCCGTTCACCCACCCAAGTTTGATAACCTGCTGGTAATTGGATGATAAAGTCATGGGCATTAGCCACCCGGGCAGCTGCTTCTACTGCTTTTTGGTCAAAGTTGTCTTGTCCAAAAGCAATGTTTTGAGCTATAGTTCCTGAAAACATAATTGTTTCTTGCGGAACAATACCAATTTGCTTTCTTAAACTATTTAATGTCACATCACGAATGTTGACATCATCTATAAAGATATTACCTGGTTTAGGATCGTAAAATCTGGGGAGTAAATTGACGAAAGTGGTTTTACCAGCACCGGAAGCACCGACTAGGGCAATGGCCTCCCCAGGACTGATAAACAGACTGACGTGATTTAAAACTAGCTCACCCGGTTTATAGGCAAAACTAACACCACGGTATTCAATCTTGCCATTAATACTGGGAAGAGTCATAGCAATAGGATTTTCTAGGACTGTTGGTTTAATTAACAAGAGTTCAAATACTCGTTCCAAAGAAGCCTCACCCTGTTTGAACTCATTATAGTTATGGGTAGTATGACCAATAGGATCAATTAGTAAAGCTGCTGCTGCTAAATAACTAAAAAACTCACCCACAGTGAGATTACCCTGGGAAATTTGCCATGCTCCTACTATGATTAGAGATAAAGCACTCAAAGCTTCTAGGAATCCCACAATGGGAATCTGAATGGCCTTTAGTCTTTCTGCGGAATATTTGGCCTTGAGGGTTCTTTGAGCTTCGTGAGTGAATCTGGCAATTTCATATTTTTCTGCTGCAAAGGCTTGAATTAAGCGAATACCACTAAAAACTTCTGTTAGAATGGCGGATAGGTCAGAAATGCGACTTTGACTTTTGAGAGCATATTTACGTAAACGCTCCCCAAACCAACCAATTAAAACCCCCATAATTGGTGCTACTATCACCGTGGCTAAAGTCAACTGCCAATTTAAATAAATCATGTAGATGGGAATGGCAATCAGTTGTAAAACACAGGGGATAAAATCATGAAACAACTTATTGACAACCTCACCTACCCTGTCTACATCTTCTGTTAAGCGATAAGACAAATCCCCCGCTTTTGCTGTTTCAAAATAACTCAAGTTCAGTTTTTGTAAGTGTGTGTAGACATTTTGCCTGAGATGAAAAGCTACTCTCAAAGCAGCTTTGGACATATACAAGTCTTGAACGGACTGAAAAAAGCCCCGGATAAGAAATACCAAAGCACATACACCCGTTAACTGGGCGATCGCCACCACATTACCCTCTCCAAAAGGTAAAGCCAACTTACCAGCTAAGTGAATCAAGGTTAAAGTAGCGAAAACGTACCCTATAATGCCAATAAATCCTCTGGAGATAGTTGGCCACTGTTGCTGGAGATAGGGTAGAAGTAAACGATAATTAGAAAGTTCTTGGGAAGGTTCTTGGGTCATGTTTGGTAAATCAAAGGTCAACCATTAAGCAGGGAGGCACAATTATTTGTAGGATGGGTTAGCGGGCGTTCAACCTACGTTCATCTTATATTTAATTCCACCCACCCAGTTAATCATCAAAATGCAAAGATATTTAAAAGTCATCAGATTATTTTGGAGTGCAGCTATTGCTGCTGAAATGGAATATCGTTTAAATTTCATCATAGCCGCCCTCAGTAGCTTGGGGAATCTTTTGGGGGGGATTTTTGGGTTGTTTTTATTTTATCGTACGGGTTACACCTTTAGCGGATGGTCGTGGGATTCAGCCTTGGTTGTGTTGGGGGTTTTTACTCTCTTACAGGGTTTCTGGGCTACCTTTTTAGCTCCTAACTTAAACCGGATTGTGCGTCATGTGCAAGAAGGTACATTAGATTTTGTTTTATTAAAACCCATTCGTAGTCAGTTTTGGTTGTCAACCCATATTCTTTCCCTCTGGGGACTACCGGATCTACTATTTGGTTTGATCATCATTGGTTATGCGGGTAAAAATTTGGGTTTGGGACTAGATGACTATTTTTGGGGTATATTACCTCTCGGTTGTAGTCTGGTCATTCTCTATAGTTTATGGTTCATGTTAGGATCAACCAGTATTTGGTTTACGAAGGTTTATAATACCACCGAGGTGTTACGGGGACTGTTGGAGGCGGGTAGGTATCCCATGTCCGCATATCCCATGGGCTATCGAGTTTTTTTTACTTTTGTAGTTCCAGTATCTTTTCTGACTACCGTTCCTGCTCAAGCCATCTTAGGTCAAATCCATGTCGTTTGGCTAATAAGTGCTGTTTTTTTAGCCCTGTTTTTATTTTTCCTTTCCACTTGGTTTTGGCGATTTGCCCTAAGATTTTATACTAGTGCTTCCAGTTAAAAAGGAGATAAAAACATGACACCCTTAATTCTAAATAACTCGGAAACAATACCCATTACCCATGAACAATTCTATGAACTTTGTGTCGCCAACCGTGACCTGCAACTGGAGCGAACTGCTCAAGGGAACCTAATTATTATGCCACCTACAGGAGCGGAAACCAGTAGGCGTAATTCAGATATTAACCTGGAGTTGGGCCTATGGAATAGACAAACAAAATTAGGGATAACTTTTGATTCATCTGGCGGTTTTAGCCTTCCTAATGGAGCAGATTTTTCTCCCGATGCAGCTTGGATACCTTTGGAAAGATGGCAAGCTCTAACTGCAGAACAAAAAACCAGATTTTTGCCCATGTCTCCTGATTTTGTGATTGAACTATGTTCTCCCAGTGATTCTTTGAAACCTCTGCAAGCTAAAATGCAGGAGTATATAAATAATGGAACCCGCTTAGGTTGGTTAATTAACCCAAAAAACCGCCAAGCCGAAATTTATCGCCCAGGAGAAGAAAAACAAGTTTTGGAAAACCCATCCACCTTATCAGGAGAAGATGTTTTACCGGGATTTGTTTTAAATCTTGAGTCAATCTGGTAGGAGTTAATACTAATAATATCAAAATAATATCAAAAATATATTGAGAAACCCCGTGTTTCAATCGGGGAATCAAGAAAGCTCAATCCCTGGTCAAATCATTCTACCAGTGTCATGTTGCTTGCTTCACCAGATGGAGGTACAGCAGGTAACTCCAAACAATAACCTGCGCCATAAACCGTCTTAATATAACGAGGACGACGAGGATCAGGTTCAAGTTTGGTTCTGAGATGGCGAATGTGAACACGAATGGTTTCAATATCATCATCAGGGTCATAACCCCAAACTTCTCGCAGGATTTCACTGGGAGAGACGGTCTGACCATGACGTTGAAGTAAACAGTGAAGTAACTCAAATTCCAGATGAGTTAGTTTCACGGTTTCATGGAACCAGATAGCTTCAAACCTTTCTGGGACTAGAGTTAAGGACCCATAATTGAGAATTTCACTGTGCTTGGCAGCTTGGGGTATGCGATCGGCTCGCCGCAACAAAGCTCTGACTCGGGCCAACATTTCCTCTACTTCAAAAGGTTTTGTTAGGTAGTCATCCGCACCGGCGTTAAATCCCTCTACTTTGTACTGGGTTTGGTTTAAAGCGGTCAACATTAAGACGGGAATTTCAGCAGTACGCTCATCCCGACGCAGTCTTTGGCAAATGGTAAATCCATCTACTCTTGGCAACATCAGGTCAAGTAAAATCAAGTCGGGTTGTAGTTGGAGAGCCAGCGCCTGACCTTTAATACCGTCTTCAGCTTGACTAACATCGTAGCCAGCCATTTCTAAGTTGACGGCAACAAGTTCTGAAATCGCTGGGTCATCGTCTATGACAAGAATCCTGGGCATTATTAAAAAATTATGACTACCTTATATTTAACGATAAATTAAGAATCTTTGATATATACAAAGATTACTTTTCCGACGGACAAGAACATTTAAAATTGAACATAAGGACTAATGTGGTAAAGGACTTAGGTTCACAATTAAAGACATGAAAATAATATCAGTTTACACCACCAGATGTAACTCACAAATTACAGTTTCTAACCCATATTTTTTCGAGGTCACATTGAGTCAGGAGTCAAGTTGATCATTACATACGGAATAAATAAAGTATATCTTTTTACTTATTTGTTCTTAATGCACAAAAATAACATAAAAACAATAATTATTTACAATTATTTACAATTTGTAAAATCTAGGTTATAAAATTTAGGATATAACACCCTAAGAGCTGGAATTAGTTGTGAATCAGTCTATTGTTTGGCAACGGGCACCTGAAAATTTCCAGTTGTGTGATCAGGAAGTACATATCTGGAAGATTAACCTGAAGGTATCACCATGGGAAATGGAATTTTACCGCAGGGTTTTATCTGGTGATGAAATAGCTCGTGCAGAAAGATTTTATTTTCCACAACACCAAGAGCGGTTTATTGTTGGTCGTGCCTTTCTTAGAAAAATCCTGTCGAAGTATATAAACGTAGAAGCAAAAGAAATAGAATTTGAGTATGAAGAGAGAGGAAAGCCATTATTAGGCTTGAAGTTTAAGCATTGTGGAATATGCTTTAATTTATCCCATTCTCAAGACCTAGGTTTATGTGGTGTGAGTCATAATAGACTAATAGGAGTAGATTTAGAAGGTATTCGTCACACATCAGATATAGAAAACTTAGCCAAGCGCTTTTTTTCAGTTAGGGAATATGAGGTAATTAAATCAGTAGCTCCGGAAGAACAACAGGAGATATTCTTCCGTTATTGGACTTGTAAGGAGGCTTATTTAAAAGCTACTGGGAAAGGTATATCTGAACTAGCTCAAGTAGAAATAGAATTATCGCCAAATAAATCTGCTAAATTGTGCATAGTAGGAAATTGGCAATTAAAAGAACTAGTACCAGCAGAGAATTTTGCAGCAGCAGTTGTTATAGCTAATCATAATCATTTAGACAGGTTTAGGTTTTGGGAACCTTGAAGGGGGTAAATGCGATCGCGTAGGGAGTGTTTCGCAACCCCTATATATGTTCCGTGGGTTTGTTGGGTTATTAAACTCAACCTTGTATATTGAGAGAAGTGGTAGACCGTCCCTATATTCTGTAGCTTAAACTACATTCCAAATTTATAATTGCTGCCATGAGATTGAAAAACTTGATTAACTCATGAATAACTAATAAACTTGAGGTAAATTGAAATTATCCTACAGAATGACTAGAGATGATTTGATAAAACAAAGACTAGGAGTTGTTATGGGAGCAGGGTGTCATTAGTTAGGTATATCAATGTGAAATAATGTCAGGGTGAAAACCTTTGTTGCATCTAATTAATTTTTGTTATTCCTCCACAATTCTGTCCCGATCTAAGGATAACTGAAAATCAATGGTTCGAGAACAAACAACAGATCTTCATGTAAATACTAGAAAAACAGATGTATTTGATATTTTTAACTTCAAGTATTATATTGGACCAAATCCCTATTTAGATACAGCAGCCATAGTATTTGACTTCGCCTTGACTGAACATCAAGATCCCCTACCGATGGAAGACTATGTTCACACTATTAGTGATTTTTATCCCCAGTTAGCTGAACAAACCTATGAATTATATGCTGATTTATTTGCTCGAGTTGTATCAGAAGTTAATAAATTAGATATATCCCTATATTTCAATCTTTACAGTATAAATTCATATCATTCCTATGTAAAGATTGCCATTCAAGCATTGCATGAACATACAGCCAAGTCAGTAGTTTACTTAGTTTGGGACTGGTTTGAAAATATTAGCAAAGAACGGTATTTCCCCCTTGAAGAGAGACTGATAAAATTACAAGATCAATTTCGTAAATCTGTTTATGGTGGACCGACTGTCTATGCTTTATGGCAAACTGCTTACCAACAGGGTATTCCTACTTTTTATCTATGGGAAGAGGGGTTAATGCAATATGGTTATGGAAAAAAACAGCTGAGGGGAATTGGGACCACCTTTGATGTTGATAGTCATCTGGATTCCGAATTTACCACTCGTAAAGATGACTGTAAGGAATTTTTGAACCGATTGGGTTTTCCTGTCCCCAAAGGTGATATTGTAACTTCAGAAAGACAAGCTCTAGCTGTAGCTCAAGAAATTGGTTACCCCGTTGTCATTAAACCTGTGTCTGGTCATAAAGGAATTGGTGTTACCCCTAATATAAGAGACTCGAGAAAATTAAAATCTGCTTATGAGTTAGCAGTTTCAGCAATTCCTAAAGACCTGTCAGTTAGAGTGATTGTTGAAGAAAGTATCTGGGGAAAAGATTTTCGTTTGTTGTGTGTGAATGGTAAATTTGTTGCTGCAACAGAACGCCGTCCACCGTCGATAGTTGGGGATGGTTATTCGACAATTGAGGAACTAATTGCCAGAGAAAATAATCAACCACAAAGAAGAGATACCCCCACTTCTTCTATGAGTAAGATTGTGATTGATCGGGCTATGGAACGATATTTATATGGTCAAAGACTAGATTTAGATAGTGTAATTGAGAAAAATCGCATTATTTATCTTTCTGATGTTGCTAATATCTCTTCCGGTGGTGTTAGCATTAATGCTACTGATAAAATTCATCCAGACAATATTATTCTTGCAGAGGAAATTGCTCAAAATTTTCGCCTCACTTGTTTGGGGATTGATGTAATCGCTAAAAATATTGCCCATTCTTGGCGATATGGTAATTTTGCTGTTTTGGAAATTAATGCAGCACCGGGTATTTTTATGCATGTTAATCCTGTTATTGGTAAAAGTGTTGATGTTCCGCACTATATTCTATCACAGTTTTTCCCCTCTGCTGAGGATGCTAGAATCCCAATTATAACTTTTAATCGAATTACTAAGATGGCTTTACTGCATACTATTGCTTACTTGTTGTCAGAATATCCAAAATTAAAAATCGGCGGTGTTTCTCGTGAAGGTTCGTTTTTAAATCTTGCTCAGAGATTTTTTCATGAAGATTATAATCGCAATGTTCAAAGTTTGTTACGTCATCCCCAACTGGATTTATTTATTGCTGAATATTCTGGGGATATTTTAGAAAGTATGGGAATGGTTTATAAAGGTAGTAATATTGTTGTTTTAGATCATCCCACTGCAGCTGAGATGGTCTTGTTAAGAGATGCGATAGATGGTTCTATAGTTATTACCAGACAAAAACAAAATGTTTCCATTCGACATAAGGGGGTCGTCCAACATTTGATTGTCAGATCAGATGTGGAGTTTTGCAATCTTTATCTGGAGAGAATTTCACAATTTATTCTAATGTCACTTGATGTCTGTTACCCGCCAACTTAATTTTAAATTAAGCCAAAAATTCCAAATTGTGGTCACGCCAATTGCTATGAGGTTTGCAATATAACGATTGGAAATTAAAAATTGAACCAGAAATTTTAATATCAATACATTTATCATTAAACCCGCTAAACAAATCAAGTTGAATTTATAAAATCTCTTTATTCGCTGTTTCCAACTCCGTTGTTGGATAGAAATATCCCCAAATGTCCATGCATCATTCCACAGGAAATTATTGAAAATTGCCAGCTCCCCAGCTAGGATTTTGCTACCAATTAGGGGTAAAGCTAAAGTATCACTCAATAAGTACAGCACGACCGTATCTACAAACACCCCACTTAGTCCCACTAAACCAAATCGCATAAATCTACCTAGAGGAAGGGTAATTTGTAAGTTGAATTTCTGACTGATTTTTCCTAATCTTCCCGTAGATAAACGTAGACGTATTAGGTGTTGAATGTATTCTAGATACTGCTTCCAAGTTACTTTACTTTCCCCCTCCTCGCGTTCACAGAATACATAACCAACTTCCCCAATTTCTTTGACTTTTCCCCTTGCAATTACTTCTAAAATAATTTTATAGCCTATGGGGTTCATCTCTACTCCAGCGATCGCATTTCGACGTACCATAAAATAACCACTCATGGGGTCACTAACTTTACCTAGGATATGTGGTAAAATAACCAACCCTAAAATTTGGGCTCCACGGGATAGAAATCGTCTGACTAGGTTCCAGCTACTAACACCACCACCATCCACATGACGACTGGCCACGGCTAAATCAGCTCCCCTTTTGATTTGGGATAACAGTTGTAATAGTATCTCTGGAGGATGCTGTAAATCCCCATCTATTACCCCCAAAACTTGCCCTTTGGCAGCTTGCCAACCTCTAATTACTGCTGAGGACAAACCTCTTTCCTGTTGACGACGCATCACTCGCAATTGGGGATATTCTGGAATTAATGATTCTGCTACTTGCCATGTCAAGTCGGGACTATTATCATCAACTACTATTAGTTCGTAGTTATTGGGAATACTCTCCTCTAGTATGCTGTTGATGATGTTAATCATTTTATGAATGTTTTCTCGCTCTTGATAGGTGGGAATTACCAAGGATAAGAGAACAACATCATCATTCCACCCCAACTCGAAAGCTGGATATTCGGCAATTTTTAAGGGACCCGTGGGGGTAATTAATTTTGATTTTTCCACAAGTTGTGCTATTTCCATGACTTTGACGCTGGAACATCATACCGCAAATACATAAGATGTAAAATCGGCTTTTAATGTTAAATTAGGTTAACTATCGTTAATTTTTGTTTTTCCGCTTATTTACTTATTGACATACTACTTGTCCTACCAAAAAAATCAAAACCAGTGAATAATATAACATTAACTCCTATCAACCCTATTTTAGAGCGATCGCTACTAGGATCAGATATATCACCATCAGAGGCAGTAATTTTACTAAAGCAAACTGATCCAGAAACTATAAATACCATTCGGGAAACAGCTGACAAGCTCCGCCAAAAACAAGCAGGAGAGGAGGTGACCTACGTTATCAATAGGAATATTAACTTTACCAACATCTGTGAACAACATTGTAGTTTTTGTGCATTTCGAAGAGATGATAGTGATGAGGATGCCTATTGGCTAGATTGGTCACAAATTTTGGAAAAGTCTGCGGATGCGGTAAGTCGAGGCGCAACGGAAATTTGTATGCAGGGAGGACTCAACGCAAAAGCCCAAATCCATGGTAAGTCTCTACTATATTACATTAAACTAATAGAAACTATTAAACAAAACTTTCCTCAACTACATATACATGCTTTTTCTCCTCAAGAGATACAATTTATTGCAAAACTAGACAGTATTTCTTATGAGCAAGTAATTACAGATTTAAGAGATGTAGGTTTGGGTTCCATACCAGGAACAGCAGCAGAAGTGTTGGATGATGAGGTGAGAAAAGTATTATGTCCCGAAAAGATCAACACAGCAACATGGCTGGAAATTGTCACTACGGCCCACCAATTGGGTTTATGCACCACCAGCACTATGTTGTCTGGACATATTGAAACTCCAGAACAGCAAATTACACATCTAGAAAAACTGCGCCAACTCCAGCAAGCAGCACACGAAAAAGAATACCCAGGTCAAATTACCGAATTTATTTTACTTCCGTTTGTGGGTCAAGATGTACCAAAACCCCTACGTCGTCGAGTTGGTAGAGACCAACCCATTTTAGCTGATGCACTCTTATTAACAGCAGTAGCAAGAATATTTTTGGGTAAGTACATACCTAATCATCAACCAAGCTGGGTTAAATTAGGACTGACCGGTGCTATGGAAGCTTTAAATTGGGGTTGTAACGATATTGGAGGGACTTTAATGGAAGAACATATTACTACTATGGCTGGTGCAATTGGTGGCACATGTGTGGAAGTAGAAACCCTACAAAATGCCATCCTATCTTTAAATAGACCGTATCAACAGCGTAATACCCTGTATGTTCGCTTGTCTCCGGATTTCAACAACAGAGAGAAGTCAATCCCCGGATACCAATCCAAGATAGGATGAAACTTGATTTACCTTTTTGTTTTAATTGGATATGAAGAGTTATTGGTCGCGTTTGCTGGCACTGATTTTAGTGATTACCATTGGTTTGATGGGTTGTTCCGGTACTCCCGATAGTTTGACTGGAGATTATCGTCAAGACACTCTAGCAGTTGTTAAAGTGATGAGACAAGCCGTGGAATTATCACCTAATGACCCTAATAAAGCAGCAATTCAAGCGGAAGCACGTCAAAAAATCAATGACTTTTCTGCCCGTTATCAGCGTTCTAGTTCAGTTTCTAGTTTAAGCTCCTTTACGACTATGCGAACTGCGCTCAATGCTTTGGCAGGTCATTACAGTTCCTACCCCAATCGTCCCGTACCCCAAAAGCTAAAAGATCGCTTGGAATTTGAGTTTAATCGTGTTGAATTGGCGCTCAAGCGTGGTTACTAATTATCGGTTCCAATTTGATCAGGTTAAGTATTTTTTATAAGCAGGCTTGTCCTGCTTTTTCTATGAGATCACGTTATAAAAAACTGGTAAATACGGCCCATCTAAGTTGAAATTGTTCCTAGTAAGATAGAATTAAAGGAGATTATTTTTTTGATGAAGATTTGACAAATTTCATAGAAACAGGAAATTTCAGCTGTTAGGTTATTAGTGGTTGATGATCTTGCTATTGTGCCTCCCTAATTAGCGAAAATGAATTTATTTCCCAACAGCTCTATTGTTTATCAGAAATATATGAGAATTGTTCATCAAATTGTTCATCAAATTCATAAGATTCTTAGTAGTTTATTTTCTCAAAAGTCCTCTTTACTCAAATCTGGAAACATAGGTTTTCAGATGTTACTGGTCACAATTTGTGGATTGATAATAATTTCTAGCACCACAGCATCTGGATTTGAATACACAACATCCTGGGTAGGTAATACTATAGGTAAGGGAAAACTGAGGGTACAAAATAATATAGAAGCTATGTATGTGACAGCCAATGGGCTGATTTACACAAATAGTATTTGGGATGAAAATGGAGGAGAAGCAGGAATATATGAAAATGGTAAACCCATTGCATTTTTAGAAGATTTACATGGTTGGTATCGTCTTGGTGGTCGAGCAGTAACTGCAAATAATAAATATATTTATGTAGCCATGAGTCAAGGATCACTCCAAGGTGAAAAAGGAGGTGACAAAGATAGTTATCCACCCCAAAATAAAACTTGGTATTGTGTTAGACGTTATAATTTACAAGGAAAACCTATTGCTTTTACCCAAGGTAAGGGTTGGGACAAAAGTATGTTGGTTATTAGTGACCAAGCGGAAGTAACCGGGTTGGCCACCCTTGGTGATAAATTGTTTGTCAGTCATGGGGGTAGTAATATGGTGAGAATTTTTCATAGGGAAACTATGGAAGAAATTGGCAGATTCCCTGTAGAAAATCCTGGAGGAATAGCTATTGATCAGCAGAATAATTTGTGGATTATCCAAAATAAAAAAGGGAACAAATCTGGAAAAGTATTGCACTACAGTCCCTCTGGGAAAAAATTGCCACAAGAAATTATGGATGTGCAAGATCCAACAGCGATCGCCATGGATCCGAAAAATAGATTATTGGTTGCAGAAAATAGTGAACGCCAGCAGATAGTAATTTATGAAATAAAGAATCAACCTTTACAGGTGGGAACTTTTGGAGATAAAAAAGGTATTTATGGTGGTGTACCGGGAGCAGTTAGAGATTTAAAACTCTATGGTATTACTGCCATTGGTACGGATCGAGTAGGCAATCTATATATTAATAGTAATGGATTTAATAGATCGGGAACAGATCTGAGGAAATTTTCTCCTTCAGGAAAATTACAATGGCAATTACTGGGTTTAATATTTGTGGATAATGGGGATACGGATCCGCAAAGTGACGGGACAGTCATCTTCACCAAACATGAAAAATACCTAGTAGATTATAGTAAACCCATTGGTAAACAATGGACTTATCAGGCCTATACTTTAAACCCTTTTAAATATCCTCAAGACCCTCGGTTACACACCGCCCCTGATGGTCCGATTTTTCGCCGTATTCAAGGCAAACCATTTTTATTTCTGACGGACATGTTTGGGCGTTTATTACAAATTTATCGCTTTCAACCACAAACTGATGGGGAAATTGCAGTTCCTGCAGGGATGTTTGTGGGAACTAATGATAAAGGTAAAGCCATTAATGGTAATTGGCCTCCCCTTCAACCAAGTAAGGGAGAATGGATTTGGCGTGATAAGAATGGTAATGGTGCATTCGAACAAAATGAGTATGAAAGCAGCGAAGATTATTTATATATAGGTGGTTGGTGGGTAGATACTAAAGGGGACGTATGGAAAACCCTACGGACTGAGGATGGTATTCGTCACTATCCTCTACAGGGATTGGATAGTCGGGGAAATCCAATTTATAGCTATGGTTCTATGAAAAGAGAAAGAACTCCTCGTATGTTTCGAGATTTGCGCAGGATTGAATATTTCCCAGACACAGATACTATGTATTTGTCTGGTTTTACAGTTGATCATCCTTCCGTTGGTGATGATACCGGGGTTGTGGGATCAGAAATTATCCGCTTTGATCGCTGGAGTCAAGGAAATCGCACTCCCAAATGGCGAGCAGTAATTCCCTATGACAATACAGGTCAACGAGAAGTATCTACTGCTGCTATGAGCGTAGCAGGAGATTATGTATTTGCTGTTACAGTTAAAACTGCGGAGGTCTATGTTTATAGAAACGATACGGGAAAATTTGTGCGCAAATTTGGTCCAGGTCCAGAAGTCGGTAAGGAAAGTGGTTGGGTGGATATTCCCCATGGTATTCGAGCTTTTCGTCGTCGCAATGGTGAATACTTATTGTTTGTAGAGGAGAATAGAAATGGCAAGGTGATTATTTATCGGTTCCGTTTTTAAAAACAATGACCATCTTCATATTCACATTCTGAATTTACACAATCAACAAATATCAGGTGTCTACATTCATTATCATAGTGAATAGGTTGTTAAGTAGGTGAGTGGAATTAAACATAAGATGAACGTAGGTTGGGTTGAGGAACGAAACCCAACGCCCCCATGGGTTACCCTACCACTAACCCATCCTACAAATAATTGTGCCTCCCTACTTAGCTAAATTCTGGCTTTAGCTATAACGCCTATGACCATGGGATTGATGTTCATTAACAAGTTGATCCGTAATTAATAAATGACGGTTTTATGAGTAGTTTTATGAGGAATATGCAAAAAACAACTTTGAGTAAATTACAAAGATTAATTCCCATTCATTTTTTAAGTACCATTCAGTATATCCATGCCTGTTTACTTTCGCACTGGATTTTACGATGGGGGAGTCAACCAATAGCATTGACCACAGCACCAGTTATGGTTTTCTCCCCCCATCAGGATGATGAGACTTTTGGCTGCGGGGGAATGATTGCTCGCAAACGACAACAGGCAATTAGGGTGGGAGTGGTGTTTCTTACCGATGGAAGAGGTTCCCATGGACTAGAACCTAATATCCAAAATCAGGTTATGCAAATTCGTCAGCAGGAGTCCCTACAAGCATTAGAAATTTTGGGAGTTCCCCAAACAGAAATTAAGTTTTTAAATAGGGAGGATGGCAGTTTATTAGATTTGAATATTTCTCAAAAAAGACAACTGATCTCAGAAATAGTTACTTTGTTAAGAGATTATCAACCAGGTGAGGTTTATGTGCCTCATTTTAAGGATTGTCACAGAGATCACGAGGCTACATATTCTCTGGTAAAAGAGGCGATCGCCGAAAGTGGAATCAGCGTAGAACTTTTGCAGTACCCTATTTGGATTTTTTGGAGATCACCATTATTTATTCTGTTAAAATTACGGGATATTGCCCCAGCTTATAGATTATCAGTTGCACAAGTTCAATCTCAAAAACAACAGGCGATCGCCGCCTATTCTTCTCAAATATCCACTCTTCCTCGGGGCTTTATTAAGAGATTTTTACAAGCGGAAGAAATCTTCTTTAAAACGGAATATTAATTCTAGAGAAAATCAGTTTAAAAAAATACTGAGGAGTAAAAATAAATGCGAATTTTACACTTAACTAACCATATTCAAAATGTTGGTAACGGTATTGTCAATGTGGCAGTAGATTTGGCTTGTTTACAAGCCACAGACGGTTTAGAAGTGGCAATTGCTTCCCTGGGAGGAGAATACGAAATACTCTTAGAAAAGTATGGTATTTCTCACTTTGAATTAGACCAGTCCCGGAGAGTAACCAAGTTAATTAAGGCAGTTTATTCCTACCGGGACATAATTAAAAAATTTCAACCTGATATAGTTCATTGCCACATGATGACAGGAGTTTTACTAGCAGGAATTTTTAGAAATAATCATGAATATGGTTTAGTTGCTACAGTGCATAATGAATTCCAACGCAGTGCAATATTAATGGGATTAGCAGATCGGGTAATTGCAGTCAGTCATGCGGTGGCTAATTCGATGATCCGTCGTGGAATCCCATCCCGAAAATTGCGGGTAGTTGCTAATGGCACTTTGGGGAGTCCCAGACATAAAAAAATTCAAGAATATCAACCTATGAAATTACATCATCCAGCTATTACTACAGTAGCAGGAATGTACACGCGCAAAGGCATTAGTGAATTAATTCAAGCCTTTCAAATCATTGCCCAGGATTTTACTCAAGCTCATCTCTATATTGTGGGTGAAGGTCCCGATCGGACTATGTTTGAAGCCATGGTACAAAAGTGTGGGGAACTTAAACATCGTATTCATTTTGAAGGATTTCAACCGGAACCACAAAGATATATGTTATCAACAGATATCTTTGTTTTGGCTTCCCATTGTGAGTCATTTGGCTTGGTTCTCACGGAAGCTAGAGAAGCTGGTTGTGCTATTGTTGCTACTGATGTAGATGGCATTCCAGAAACTTTAGATTATGGTCAAGCAGGTATTTTAGTTCCTCCTCAAGATAGTCAAAGTTTGGCTTATGCTTTAATCCAACTTTTGAGGGATCGCCATAAGCTACAAGCTTGGAAATTACGTGGTCAACAAAATCTTCAAAGATTTAGCACCACACGTGTGAGTGAGGAAACTTTGAGCATATACCGGGAATTAAGCAACAAATATAATGTCTTCTCCCCTATTGACACCAGGCAATTGGTAACGGGTAAGTAGCTATATTTCGAGCATAATTTAAAAGTCTAGACTAAGCCATATTGTTATCTCTCAATCGTCTATATAAACTATATATCAACTAATTTCTTCTGCGTCAAATGCATGGCAATTCCTTTTTCGTAATAGGCAGCTTCATTAATAAAAACTGGATAAACTGTAGACTCTCCTTGATAGAAAACCTCTTGATTATCAAAGGTCAGAAAAATTGGTTCACCGAAATTTAGTGGTTGATAATCTTTATATTCAAGTTGGGGGTGAATCATCCCTTGGAGCTGACCTAATTCATTTCTGGGATAGTCAATCGTACCTATAAATTCATAAACTTTTAGTTTCTTCTCATTCGACTTCTGATTAATGCAAATTTTGCCTTGATTATAGGTTTCAAAAAAATCTAATATTGCATAAACTATTTTTGCTGTTTGTTGAAACAGTTGAGCATTTAAAACTCCTTGAGGGACAGGACCTACTTCTAATGTGAAACCTACTTCACTCAAAGAACGCAAAAAACCACCATCTGGCGTTACTGGGCGAAAACATACTTTAATTAGGGGACTTATACTGGTTAATTGCACTGCTAAAGTGACCAATATGGGGTGTATGTTACTAATGATTATACATAATCCCATATTGGCAGTGGTTGTATGTATGTCAATGATAGCATCTAACTTTTGGGGATGGTGTGGTTGCAGAAGTTGCCAAATTTCCTTAGCTCTTGATTCCTCATATATAGAAGTATTGGCATTGAATAATATGTCTTTGGTAAAACAACGATTCAAATCTTTATCAACATATCTTCTCCCAGCATTAATAGCTGGGGTGTTACCAAGTAAACAGATGGTTTCAAAAGTTTCTCTCTCAATTAAATTTCCATACTTTTCAAAGGTTTTGACCAAATAAACTCCAATCAGTTCATTACCGTGAATTCCTCCTGCAATTATTACTCGACTGATTTCACGATTAATTGGCTGGTATGCTAACATTTTGATGCCCTACTCTGATGTTTTTATTAGTCTAGCATCTTTGGTAGTTTGTTTTATTAATAATGGTGTTTATAATATTTATGGGCAGCCATAGATACAGCTAAGAACCCCCACATAATCATACCCGCAACACCTAACATCCCGCTGTAAATAATTAACTGGGCACATGAACTTATGCCAATAGCACGAGCTGCACTGATAAAAACATCCCGTTTAGCTTCAGTACAGTTAATCACAGCAACCAGGATCAGGACTAATCCGCTAGTATAGGGTATGGCACCAAACCAACCCAGGGTAAAAAACATATCTAAAATGCCACTGTCAATGACAACAACTTCAATCTGTCCTGTCTTTTCATTTACCTTCCAAATATTTCCTACTCCATTACCCAGAGGGGTAGAAAGTGCTAAGTTTAGATTCCTATCATAAGTTTTAGATCTGTCCTGAAAACTACTATCCTCTTCTAACTTGGAAAAACTTTCAAGCCGTGTGGTCACAACTTCAGAAATAGGTTTTATGGTGACTAAGGGTATAATACTAAGAACCATTATTAAAATGATTACTGCTAGGCGCATTTGAACTTTTGCTTTTACAGAACCTAGCATGATGAGAATTCCCAATAACCAACATCCCCAACTAGTGCGAACTTGTGACAGTAAAAATGACAAATACCCTACCACTGAAGCAGGAAAAATTAAAGGTCCATAACTGGTAAATAGCAATAGTAATCCTGTTTGCATAACCGCACCGAAAGTACCTGGTGAGTGCAGGATACTCCAAACTCTCATGCCAAATGGTTTGGGAGATCCAGCACTGGTAAACATTTTTGACTCTACTAACCAAAATCTGTCCCACTCAGGAGCAAATATAAATTGATATATCCCATAGGCTCCTATTAGTAAAACAGCCCAAATAAACACCCGTTGTATATTTTGGCGATAGCTGGGATAATCTCGCCAATTGATAAATAAATGAAAGCCAAAAATAATTGGAGTAAACCAGTCTAAAAAGCCTCGGATAACTGATATTGGTTGATTGTAAAGCAGTCCAACTAACAATCCATAAATAACAGCGATTAAGGCTAAGATAAACGGTAATCCCCCTTCTTTGAGAGCGCGAGGTAAGTTTTTAATTATCGAAGCAGTAGTTATCAGTACTACTAAATAAGGTGCTACTAAAATTTGACGGGTGGGATCCCAACCCACTCGATAATCTATTAATCTTGCTAATAATGGGGTAATAAACCATATCCACCAGGTAAAACCAAGATAGAGAATGGAATGACGCAAATATAAAAATATTCCCACTAGAAGGGCGCTAACAGGAAAAATAATTCTTAGTAAGTTGGCAGCACCGACAAAATAACAGGTACTTATAAATAGAATAAAGGAAAAAATGATTACCCAACTTTGGGCTGATCTATCTTCCGGGGAATAGGAGGATTGTAAAAAGCTATTGAAAAGCAGTTGTTTGGAAGTCACTTTTTTTAGGAGTTGGAAATTATCAATTGATTGGTTTTATTGGTTTGCCATGCTTGCCAACGCCCACGCAAAGAAGCGTGCAATTTTTTGGTAACAATTCTCCCTTGACTAGGTAAAAATCTTAACCATTGTACTATGCCTAAAGCATCTCTTGTTCCTATGAATATTGCCCATAATAAAAAAACGATTTGTCTGAAAGGTGGCAAGTATTCTAGTAAAACTAGGGTTTCATTATGAACTAGGTTGGTTAGGGCAATTTCATTGAAATTTTCCCTCTGATCTTCATCAAAACGTGTGGCTGGGTAGTGATCTACTGCTATATGGGGATCATAAATTATTTTCCATCCCGCACGTTTAAGAGCTAGGGTAAATGCCATTTCAAAATGTACTTGAGCTCCTGTACCGCGCATCCTTTCATCAAAAGTTAGTTTCCCTATGGACTGGGTGCGAAAACTCATGTTTACACCTTTGAGAACATCTACTTCGCGAGCTTTTCCTGTTCCTAGATGATGATTACCAATAACCCTTCCAAACCACTGTACACGTCCCACAACCGCACGGGAATCTCCCTCCACCTTATCTCCCCTATGTACCCAGTCTCTTCCACCTACTGCACCAATATCAGCATCTTTGGTGAAATGGGCAGTGATTTTTTCCAACCAGTCAGGATGGGGTGCAGCATCATCATCGGTGATGGATAGGACATCACCATTGACAACTTTTAATCCAGTGTTCAGAGCTTGTACTACTCCTGGTTTGGTAACTGTAACTATTTGCAATGGTAGGTTATCAGAAGATAGTTCACTTGGTAATTGATTTAAAAATTCCCAGGTCTGTGTATCCACATCCCTAACCACTATAATTATTTGATTAGCTGGTCTAGTTTGGGCTTGCAGTGCGACAAGGCAACGCCATAGATCGTGGGGACGACGATAAGTAGGGATAAGAACCGTATTGCGCATTTTGGATTACTTCATTAAATAAATCTAAATAGTTTTGTGCCATTATCTTCCAGCTATATTGCTCAGCAATAGCACGAGCAGCCTTGCCCATTTTTTGACGTAACTGATAATCGCTTTTTAGCAATTCTAAAGACTGAGCTAGGCTATTTATATCATTGCAGTCAGCTAATACAATTCCACAAGCAGGGGTAACTAGATCTGCTGCACCTGTGCTTTTGGACGTAATTACTGGTAAACCAGAAGCCATTGCTTCAATTACTACTAGTCCAAAAGGTTCATAACGGGAAGGAAATACAAAAAAATCTGCTGCTTTTTGCAGAAGTGGCATATCTCGACGATAACCTAAAAAATGTACTCGTTGACCTAATTGTAATTTTTCTACCATTTTGGGATAGGGACTATTTTTAGTTTCTCCCACCACGGCTAAATGTAAATCGGGAACTTTTACTAAGGCCTGAAGTACCGTATCTAAATTTTTGCGGGAGATACGAATATCTCCTGCAAACATTGCTAAAGTGACATTTTTTGGTAAACCTAATTCCTCCCTTTCTATGCTTCCCGGTGTGAATTCTTCTAGGTCTACTCCATTGGCAATCACGCGAATTTTTCTGGGATCTACACCAATATTTATTAGTTCCTCCGCCACTTTTGTGGAAACCGCTACCACAACTTTACTTTTGCGAAATGCCTGTTTTTCCCAATAGGAATTGATCCCGGTATATAGCCACTGATATAAACCATATAGGTCTCGATGCTCTTGAGAAATATGTACAGGCGATCGCCACCAAGAGTTATGAACAAAATGCACAGCATTTACGTCACTATTAACTCCAGTAATTGCACCATTAACTTTGACGATGTCAAGTTCTCCTCGATGATCTCGTAACCAGCTGCCACTTTTTTCGGCAAAGACCAAATTACGAATGAATTCAGTGGGATATTTATGGACAATGATTGGAACCCAATCAACGGAAATACTGTCTGCTAATTCAGGGGCGACTTCACTGGCCAATAATGTTAATTGATGACCACGACGTAACAATTCCATCGCTATTTCATAATTAACTCTACCCTGGCCATCACCTTTTCTAATCTTGTGGGTGACAATACAGATTTTCACTTCTCACCTCAAACTTCTAGTTGTTCTAGTCCTAAAAACTTCTGCTATTTTTTTACCATTATCTGTTATAAAACTAACAAAAAATCATCTCCCAAAATTTGTTTATTTACTCTATGCTATGATTATATAAAAAATCTGGCTAAGATCAAGATTAATATCTAATCTTCATGAAGTACTGCTCAAAAATTTATTAATTAATTTTGGATGGAAGAAACTAATTAATAAAGCAATAATAGTCCGGAAATTCAATCTTCCTTGCCGTAAAACTTGCCAAAAATAAGAACGTGCCGCAGATGGTTGATTTTCTCTTATCAGTCCAATGCCTAAGGTTGTGTGCGCTTCTAACCATAATTTTTTAAAGTGATTATAGAAAGACTGTAGATGGG